>JADFIM010000250.1 GCA_022566725.1 Planctomycetota bacterium | reverse complement strand
GCACCCGCAACTGGGACGCAGTTCCTTGACGACAACCGGTTCGCTCCCCGTGTTCGTGAATGCAAACCAGGCATCGACGGTCTGGAGCGGCGGAACCTTGCCGAGATTGACGGCATACTGCTTGAAAGCGAGCGCCGGCTGCTTGCGAGTTGCCGACAGCGGCTGGGCAGCCGGTCCGATGGCATGAAAGACGACCGACAGCAAAAACGGCAACAGGCCGACGACGAGCATCATCTTGATTGCCGCGACGAACAGAATCACCGCAAGCGCCCGGCGCAGGGAGATGTGGCCCAGCCGGCGGCTGCCGATTCCCGAGCCGACGAACCCGCCGACTAACACCGCACATGAGAAAATCGCCATCGCCGCGGGCTCAACCGGCAGTGCGTGATGGCGAGCGATGAACCCAACCAGGCCGGAGGCAGAGTTGAGAACGATGAACGCAGCGGAGATGCCGGCCGTCTGCCTGGCTGTGGCCCATCCGGCCAACAGCAACAGCGGGCTGAGAAAGATTCCTCCGCCGACGCCCACCAGCCCGGACAACAGCCCGATCGCGGCGCCCCAGAGCAACCCCCCCGGCAAAGGAACCGATTTGACCGGCTCGGCCGACCCCCTTGCCGGGATCTTGAGCGCTAAGCAAAACGCTGCGAACACGAGCACGACCGCGACCAAGCGCTTGTACACGGTCGGGTCGAGCTGCGCTGCGCCGCCGAGAAACGCGCACGGGACCGAGGTGACAACAAACGGCCAGAGCGTCCGCCAGCGAAACCCACCGGCACGATAGAAGCGAAGTACGCCGGTCCCGGCCACGACAAGATTGAGGATCAGCGCGGTCGGCTTCATCACCTCCGGACCCAGCCACCCGGCGAGCCCCATGACCATCAGGTACCCCGAAGCTCCGCCGTGGCCGACCGTCGAGTACAGCGACGCGATCAGAAGGAACCCTGCGGCCAAGAGAGCGATCTGCATCGTGGTCATGGTGCAGAGGTCCTGTGCCGGAGCACTATTGACGGCGCCCCCGGGGATGGGATGATACCGCAGGGCATCGTCATGGCGACGGGTTATCGCCGACGCAAATCAACAGCCCAAATCGGCGATGCGATGCTGCATTGAAGGCGCGGAATGTCCGATCCTGTCTATGCAACTGCCGTCCGCCCCGGTGAGCGCTTCGGAGTCAACCACCGTCCATGACGCCCGCCTCAGATACCCCAGCGCGCCATGCTGCCCGGCTGCCGATCCGCCTGGGCGCCGCGATCCTGATCGCGGTCATTCTGTTCCTGCTTCTGAGCGGGTCGGACGAGACACACAGCGTTTCGCATGTGATTCGGGAGATCCACAAGATCGTCCTGGCAAAACCCCAGGGCGGCTCCATCGGCCCGTGGTGGGTCTCCGCGGCGGGGCTTGACCCATTGACCGGAGAGCTCAAGGCATTGAAATTGGAGTTCCGCTCCGTTCACATTGCCGCAAAGACCGCCAAGGTGGTCGTCAACCCCGAGACCGACACCTTCCAGTTCGAGATGCGGAATGTGGTCATCGCCCGTGTCACCGAGACCGAGCAAGCGGACGCTGAGCACGCGCTGCTCGACCTGGACCGCTACTCATTCGGCCCGATGCGCTGGAGCGTTGACATTGTGCCGGATAAGGACACGATGCGATTGCGCGCGTTACCGCCGCTGCGTGCCGATCGTCTGCAGAACGAAGATTAGAACACGTTGCAATCGCTTGGCCGGTTTCGGAATAGGTCGGTACCCGCGGGCGCATACCCGCAGGATTCATCAGGATGACCAGCCGGACTTGCTCAGCGTTCCTCGGAGTCAGGAACCTGCTCATCGACATTGTCATCTGTCGGAACGTCCGGCTGCGGCGACATGGGGTCCGCCGATGGCCCCACGACGATCCGAGTGACGTACGGCTCGGGCGACTCGCCTCCGCCCGGGCTCGATGAGATGCGAAGGATACCGGCAAGGTTGTACCGCAGAAGCGTCTTTAGCAACAACGGCGGCATCGGCTCACCAGGATCGACCATCCCCGCTGGAAGAGACTTGCGAACAGCGACCTCGGCATCCTGGTTGTCGATGAGGACAACCCATCCCTGGTCGTGATGCTCCTGCACAATCCGATTCACTTTCGCCTGCACCGCCGGATCGGCCGCGGCTGGATGATCGTTGACCAGTAGGAGCGACAAACCCCGACCACTCGTGTGACCGCCAGCCGCGGCCACGGCCTCCGCCAGTCGCGCGAGCTCTTGGACCTTTGCCCGACTCGCACGCTCGGTATTCAAAGGCAGGAGCAGGAAAGCGCCGGCCAACAAGACCGCAACCGCCAGGAACGCAAGCATGGGTGACGGCCGTCGCTGGTCCAGGGCTTGGCGACGATGGTTGCGGGCGGCGCGTTGCATTTGGCGTGCTCGCGCCCGTGCCGTCTTGATCTGCTCCCGAGCGGCTCGCCGGGCGCCGACTGCCTGGTTGCGCACTCGGCGGCGCAGTATTTCGGCCTGGGCACGGAATTCGCGGGCTTGGGGGCCTAACTCGCGGGCAGCCCTCCCAAACAACGGCCCAGCAGCGGCCGCGGCGTCCGCAGCGGTTCGGCGCTCTTGCGCCTGGTAGGCCCCGGTCCACCAGTTGGTGACACGAAGCTTCGGCCGACCGGCGGCAACCGGCGGCTCAGGGGCTGGAGGCTTCGGCGAGCCTGCCGACGCGACGGTGTGAGCCTCAACATCGTCGTGCGATTCAGGATCGACGCTCGTAGCGGCCGATGGCGCGGTGCCTCGCATCGACGGCAGCTCGGCCGGCTTCACCGCGAACGGATCGGCCGCGGCGCGAACGATCTCAAGATCAGCGAGCACTTGCTCGGTCGTCTCATAGCGCTTGTTGTAATCGGCCATGGCCCGGCGAATGATCCACCGCAACGCCTCGGGACTCTTCTTGTCGAAGGTGCTCAGCCCACCATGAGCGGGAAAGGTGTTTTCGATTATGTAGTACAGCACTGCACCGACTGCATAGATGTCGAACTTCGCTCCATTCACCTGGTGCACCTTCACGCCGCGAAGCGCCATTCGCACCATTTCCGGATCGCGGAAGTACTCCGTGCCGTGCGTCGTCAGCGTCATCGCAGAGCGCAGCGGCGTGACCAGCCCAAGGTCAACCACGTGAGCCCGGCCGTCATGAATGATGATGTTCTCCGGCTTGACGTCCTTGTGCCAAAGTCCGCCGCGGTGATACCCAGCGAGCGTTCCCAGCAGATCCTCGATGTAACCAAAGACAACGCCCAGTTGCGGGGTGCTGAGGCCGTTCGAATCGGACTTGCCGTGCAGCTGGCGCGTAATCAGACCGAGATGATCGCCCTCGTGGTAGGGCATCACATAGAAGAACCGATGCTCATCCATGCCATGCTCGAGCACGAGCCCGAGTTGCTTGGCAGCCTCAAGCGCACGCGACTCACGGACAATCTGTGGCAGCGTTGAGCCATCAGTCAGCGCGAACGACTTAATGACGACGCGATCGGGCAACTCGCTATTTCGGGCTCGCTTGGCGTCGTCGGGCTCTGCGATATACAGCTTT
>JADFIM010000249.1 GCA_022566725.1 Planctomycetota bacterium | reverse complement strand
CTCCGTACCAACCAGCATGACCTTCCCAAGTTCGTCCAGTGGCATAATCGTCGGCTGCTGGTCTTCGGGCAGCTTCGCATAGAGCTGCGTGAGCTTCCCGGCCGCATTCTGAGGCGCAAGCCGCGATAGCGAGAAGGCCCGAACCGAACGGCCCGACTCAGCCGCCGGCACATCGAGCAGGGCGATCGTTTCCCGGAGCTTGTCGATTCGAATCTGAACACCCTTGGCGATGATCGTGTTGGTTCGCTCATCGAAGGAGATGTTGAGCCCCGGCATAGACTGCTCCTCCACCTTGACCTGCTTGCCCTTGGGATCGGTGATGTACTTCTCGACCTTGCGGCTCAGCAGCGCCTTGAGCGGCTCCATCAGTTCCTTTGCCTTGGCGTGGCGAATGGCGAAGATCTCGATGGCATCCTCGGGGTCTTCACGGTCCAACTCATCCACAATCTTGAGCAGACGCCTGACCTGACCGGCGGTCTCCGTGATCACCAACGAGTTCTGCTGCTCCATCGCCGTCAGCGAGCCGTACTCGGCAACCATCGCCGCAAGCTTCTCCGCCAGCGGTTTGGCCATTGCGATTTTCAGCGGGTGGACGACGGTGATGATCTGGTTGGGAATGATTCCATCGGGCAGCTCGCCCACATAGGTTGGAATATCCTCGCGCTGCATCTGGGTGAGCTTTTGCAGGTACAGCATCTCATCGCTGGCACGAAGCATCACGCCCTTGGCCTGGAGGATGATGTTGAGCACGCGAAGGGCCTCAGGCAGCGTGTACGCCTTGGGGGCCAGGAAATCCAACGTCCCCTGGGGCACATCCGCCTCTTTCACCACGGGCAGCCCGGTGCTCCGCGAGAAGAAGTCGAGCACCTGATCGAAAGTCGCGCCTTTGAAGTTGAACCGGATCATGTCCGATGGATTGGCAAGCGACGACTCGTCATCGCCTCGCACGGTTGCGGCCGGCTCACCATTGTCAGCCGTCTGTGACCAGACCGCCTCAGCCGTTGGGGCGAGCCCGACGCCAAGCAACGCCGGCGCCGCGAGGACACTCAATCTTTTGAGCCGCATTCTCCAAATCTCCACGATATGGGTTATCAATCCGAGTGAGGGCGAGACCTTAGTTCCCCAGGGAAGCCTTGGCGACAACACGGTGGCCAAGGGAAACCGTGAAATGCTCATCATTCAGTCGAAACTCGGCCACTTCACCGGTGGCCGCCACCAGCACCAGCTCCTGCAGAGTTTCACCGACAGCAAGCCGTCGGGATTCACCTGAATCACGGTTCAACAACCAAACCTCTGCGCCATCGGGCCCCAACGCCACGCCGGTGAGGAACCATTGGGCATATGGGAACGTCGGCCGGTCGACCGGGACGATGCCCCCCGGCGAAGCCGCCGGCGCCGCCACGGACGGAATACGGAACGGATTACGTGCAATCAAACCCGCATAGCGGTCGAATCCCGTCGAGTCGTAGCCTCCACTGACAGGCTCCTGTGGCACTTGGCCGGGCAAATACAGCGTGAGCAGCCGCAGCGACACCTCGAAGCGCTGGCCGTTGTCCTTCGGCTCCAGCCGGACCTGGTGGATGCGCTTCAGCCAGGGCTCCTCCCGTACGCGGTGCACAAGTTGCAACACCTGCTCGAACTTCGCCTGACCGGAGATCCACGCCTCGACCTCGACGAAATCGGTCTCGTCGCGCAACGCCCGTTGGCCGCGGAGGCGAAACTGGCTCTTGGCCGGCGATTGGAGGTTTCTGGCCCGGCCAGTGCCCACCGTCAACCCCGCCATCCCGACCTCCTCGCCGATGCGGTTCAACCGACTGCGAAGCTGGTGATCAACCGTCTCAAGATCGCCGCCCATCGAGCCGTCCGCATAGCGCCCAAGCGCCGCGGCGACACGAGTCTGGTCTTCGATCCCCGCTTCATACCGCCGAATATTGTTTGTCAACTGACCGATGCGCTGCTTGAGCGCCGCGCGCTGATTGAGGTAGATGCCGTCCAGCGACGACCAGCCCAGCCAGCCCAGAGCTGCCAGGGCCGCCGCCATGAGCATTGCGATGCCCCAACGTCTCATTGGGTGCGCTCCGTGAGCGCGGTCCGTCGAGAGGCAGGGATGGTGGTGCTCTGCACATCCGCGCGCTGCCGATCCAACGGCCCAGCGGCGACGGGCTCGCCGGCCGTGGTGCGCAGGTGATAGCTGAACGCATACGACAGGCGACGACCGCTGCGGGCATCCGGTCCCGCGGTGGTGATTTGATAAGCCTCCGCGTCAACCAAGGCCCCGCGGAACGCATCAGCGGTCGCGCGGTCTGCGGCTTCGCCTTGCAGAACGATGGTCATCTGGGGCTCGGCGTGCCAGCGCTTCGCCTTCCGGTCAAACTTCACGCCGCGAGACGTCAATGAGCCGGTCCAGCTATCCAGCACAAGGAATTGCGTCGGTGGCGCGATGTCAACGATGTAGGCGAGATGATCAAGCCAGTTCGCATCGACCGCCTCCCACTGCTTCAGATGCGCGAGCTTGTAAAGGTCTCGGCCGTAGCGAGCGTACAGGGGGCGCAAGCTGTCGCTGCGAGCTTCGAGCTTTGCGACGGTATCGCTAAGGGTTGCCAGGTTGCGTCTGGCCAACGTCCAGCCGCCGACGATCAGCACGATGAGCAATCCGACCGCGGCGAGGATGCGTTGCCGTTTACGAGCGGAGACATCCGGCGCCTTGCGCGGCCGGGCAAAGTCGATCGACTCGATGCCGAGGTTCTGCTCCAGCAGCAGTCCCGCCAGCGGCCACATGCTGTCCATTTCTTGACCGGCCAGATCAACCAACGGATGCTCGACGAGCACCTCCGCCTGGACCTTGAGCAGGTCACCAATCAACCTTGCCGCCTGCTCGCTCACTTGGAGATTCCCCATCACAACCGCACGGCGGACATCGCTGTCCGCGTCCTCGGCCTCGACGATGCGATAGCTCATCCAAGTGCGACGCGTCTCGGTGACCACGGCGTCGGCCAGACGATCGGGGTCGTCGAGCGGCGGCAGTTGGGCGGCGCGTGAGAAGCGGATCACTCCGTCCACAACAACGATGAACTCGACCGCATCAGCGGTAATGTCAACCGCCAGAACGCCGCCGGCACCGATTCCGCTGCAACGATCGGCAAGGCTGCCCAGCAAGGCTGCGGATCCCATGCTCCGCAGCGCGATTCTCTCGACGCCTAGCCCCGCACCTTTGGCGATCTGCTGCACATGCGTCAGCACGGTCTGTGGCACGGCTACCGCGAGCACCGTGGTGGAGCTCGTCGTGCGATCGACGGTCACGAAATCGATCACGGCGTGGTCGCCATCGAAAGGCAAGTTCCGCCGCAACGCCAGCCTGGTCATCTCAGGCAGCTCAGACGGTTCGCTCGTCGGCAACGAGAGTCGCTTCAGCACGACGTGCTCCCGCGCGATCTCGATCGTCGCTTTGGTCCTGGGGAAGCCGGCCTTGGCCAATTGCCGCCCCACCCAAGCGCCGTAGGCCTTCGCCTCATCGATGCTGAGGCTGTCCGGCACGGTCTCGACCAAGACCCGCTTGACCCGGAGTCCGTTTCGGCTCCGGA
>JADFIM010000049.1 GCA_022566725.1 Planctomycetota bacterium | reverse complement strand
CGGCGCTCGTAGCCGTCGCGAGTGCATCCTTCTTCAGATCGATCGGTTCCAGAGCGAGCCCGACCATGACCCGCGCTGGTCCGATGTACGGCGGCTCATCGAGCAGAGCTACGACGACCTCCTGCAGAATCGACTGCCGAAGATCGCCCAGGAGACCGGCCTGTCGCTTCAGCAGATTCACGATGCAATGGGGCTGATGCGAAAGGTGAGCATAAGCCCCGGCCGCGATCTGGTTGACCAAGAGGTTCCCCCGATCATCCCGGATGTGATCGTCGAATACGACGAGGAGGCCGACGTGTACGTCGCGTCGCTGCGCGACGGCGTGCTGCCGACCCTGGGCATCTCAAAGCAATACGAGAAGATGGCCAAGGACCGTTCGCTCGACAAGGCCACGCGGGAGTTCATCGGCAACAACGTGCGCAATGCCCGCTGGCTGATCGACTCCATCGGGCAGCGCAAGAGCACCATGCTGCGGGTGGTCAATGTGGTGTTGGCGAGCCAGCGCGAGTATTTCGACGACGGCCCGCAGGCCCTCAAGCCCCTGCCCATGATCAAGGTCGCCGATCAGTTAGGCATCCACGTGGGGACGGTCAGTCGCGCCGTGGCCGACAAATGGCTGCAAACGCCGCGAGGTCTTGTCACCCTGCGCCGATTTTTCTCCGGCGGCACCGAGACTGATTCCGGACAGAACATCAGTTGGGAAGCGATCAAGGCCAAGCTCAAAGAGATCGTCGACGCCGAGGACAAATCCAATCCACTTTCGGACGCGGCCCTGGCGAAAGCGCTGAAGGAGCAAGGCATCGACATCGCCCGCCGTACCATCGTCAAGTACCGCCAGCAGCTCGACATCCCCCCCGCCCGTCGCCGCAAGGTGTATTGACGAGCTGTCAGCTTTCAGCGATCAGCCTTCAGCTTCTTGCCGATAGCCCCGGGCTCCGCCCGGGGGGGTTGCGGCGGACGGCGCGCTGCTCATCAAACGAGCCCCCGGCCGGAGGCCGGGGCTAAAGGCGGGCCAGTGCGCTCAACCAACCCCAATAGCCCCGGGCTCCGCCCGGGGGTTCTTCGAACACAATGGCCATGGAGCCGGGAGGCATCCCGATTGAATCGGGATCTCCGCCCGTGCGATCTGGACTCACCGAGACCCGCCGAGGCGGATCCCATTATTCTGTTCGGCGCTCTTCGGCTTCGATGCGCTTGCGCGTACGATGGCGACAAGCCAAGCGCGGCACGTGATTTGCCTTTTCCGTTCAGCATGGCAATCGCCCCGCTATGCTGAACTGTTAAATCGACTGTTCGGCCAACACCAGACGCATCGGATTCTGATGAAGCAAGCACAGAGTGACTCCTTTCCGGCAGGCGTGGCCAGCGAGCTCAAGACTTACGTCTACAGGCTCATCGACCCGCGAACTGGTGAGACCTTCTATGTTGGGAAGGGTAAGGGCAATCGCGTATTTTCCCACATCCGTGCTGAGCAGCACTTGGAGGAAGGCGATGATCTGGACAACAAGATCAAGCGTATTCACGAAATTCGCCTTGCGGGATTCGAAGTCGCGCACGTAATTCACCGCCACGGGATGGTCGAGGCGACTGCCTTAGAGGTGGAGGCCGCACTTATTGATGCGTATCCCGGGCTCGCCAACCTCGCTGACGGAACGGGTAGTAGCGACTATGGCACCATGCACGCCAAGGAGATCATTCGCCGCTACGCTGCTGAGCCAGCGGTCTTCCGGCACAAGGCCTTGCTGATCAGCGTCAATAGAAGCGCCACCGAGCGATCCTTATACGATGCAACTCGTTATGCGTGGAAGATCAACAAGTCAAAGGCCAACGAAGCTGAGGTCATCCTCGCCACCATGCAGGGCCTGATCGTTGGTGCGTTTGTCGCAGACGATTGGCTGGAGGCGACGGCGGCAAACTTCCCAGATCGCGCGACGGGGGACGGCGTGCCCGGCCGTCTTGGTTTCGTTGGGAAGGAGGCACCCGACGACATCAAGAGCCTCTATGTTGGGAAGCGTGTGCCTGACGAATACCGGAAACCTGGCGCTGCGAATCCGATCAAGTACACCTGGGGAAAGTAGGAGTCAGGTGCTCACTTGCGAGATAGCCCCGGGCTTTGCCCGGGGGCTTCTGCTATTGCATCGCCCCGATCTCCAGCGACAGAATCGCAAGGGAAAGATTCAGCGAATGGGTCGATTGTGCCGCCCGGGCGGGGTGGAGCCCGGGCCGGGCTTGGACCGGACCCGGGTCTTCCTCGTCCGCCGCGGTCCGCCGCGGCGGATCAGACCCGGCTTCCCGGAAGGAAGCTGAAGGCTGATCGCTGACAGCCGGCAACGCCCCTACCAGCCGAAGCGCTCTTCAGCCCACGGGTCGCCGTGCATGTGGTAACCGTTTTGCTCCCAGAATCCGGGGGCGTCGGTGTCGCGAAGCTCAATACCGGTGATCCACTTCGCGCCTTTCCAGAAGTAGAGCCGAGGCACAATTCCCCGCACGGGGTAGCCGTGCTCAGCCGCGAGCTCGTTGCCATCGTGCAGGTAAGCCAGGATGCAATCGTCTTGCGTGAATTCTTCGAGCGGCACGTTGACGGTAAAGTCCCCGCCCGGCTCGGATGCGGCGTGCTGCAAGACGAAACTCGCTTCGGGTTTGGGTTTGGCCAGGGCAATGAGCGTCTTGGTCTGCACGCCGGTGAAGATGTTGTCGAGCCGCGACCAGTGCGTGACACAATGAATATCGCACTTCACATCGACTTGAGGAAGCTGCATGAACTCGTCGAAGCTGAGTGTATAGGGGTTCTCACACAGGCCCCACACGCGCAGCCCCCAGGCGTCGCGATCAATATGCGGCGCCGAACCGAAGTGCAACACCGGCCACTTGCGGGTGATCGTCTGCCCCGGCGGCGTGCGGGCAGCCCGATCACCGCCGCATCGCTGCGTGTCTCGGCTAATGATCAGGGGGCGTTGGTATTGCGCTGTTACTTTGGTCACAAGTCGCGCTCCGTCAGAAGCCCGCGGACTCGAGTCCGTGGGCTTCAGCGGTCGTTATGTCTCAATCGGCGTGAAGCTCGCACCGCTTTGAATGTAGCAATTCACCATCTGGCCCGGCTGGAAGTCCGAAGCGCTCTGTCGGTCACCGACGGTCACCCACATGGGGACTGACACGTCAAGGAGCACACGGCCGGCCTGCTCATCAACGGCCAGGACCGTGCCCTGCACGATGCGCGGCGCGCCCCACACCGGCTCGACGAACCGCCCGCCTGCCTGAGCAGTGTGCATGCGAAGGGCTTCGGCCTCAATGATGCCCTTGATCCGCTTGCCGACGGGCGTGACAACCCCATCCGCAGGAGTCGTCGCAACCAGATGCATTCTGTACTCGGTGCCCGCGACCGCCAGCACCAACACCCCATCGCCACGCTCGAGTACGACGCCCCGGGCAATTGCATCGGTTTGAACATTCGTCGTCACGACAATCCTCCGAGTGACGCCCGCTGCGGCCTCGGCAGCCCAAGATAGTTCGCCAGCAGCGCCGGCCCGTCAGCGGTCAGGAAGCTCTCCGGATGAAATTGCACACCGTTCATCGGGGCCTCGCCCGCCGCTCGCCCAACCCAACGTAAACCCATCACCTCATCATCTTCGGTCCACGCGCTGACCTCAAAGTCATCGCCGATCGTGTCCCGAACAACGATCAGTGAATGATACCGCGTGGCGACCAAGGGGTTTGGCAGGCCCTCGTAAAGGTCGCGACCATCGTGGTGAATCTGTGAGGTCTTGCCGTGCATCAGCACAGAGTGGCGCCGCACCGTCATCGCGTGCACATCGGCAATGGCTTGATGACCCAGGCACACACCCAGAATCGGAATCCGTCCCCGGAAATGTTTGATCAAGTCCGGGCACACGCCGGTCTCCCTGGGCGTACACGGCCCGGGCGAAAGCAGCAGATGCGAAGGCCCAAGCGCCTCGGCCTGCTCCACTGAGATCTTGTCGTTGCGCACCACGTGCAGATCAATCGATGGATCTAGCTCGCCGATCCGCTGCAGGAGGTTGTAGGTGAACGAGTCGTAGTTGTCGATCAGCAGGACCTTCACGGCGTCATCGTAGCCGCAAGCGCCGTCTTTCGGCCGGCCGAGCCTACCCGCGGAACCGTCCCTCGAAGCCCAAGCCTCAAGCCTTTCTTTCACGCCGCCTTGGTGCCGGCGACGCCGTCGCGGGTGACCACGAATAGCTCGTCGGTGATGGGATAGGGCAGGCGCTTGAATTCATGCTCCACGCGGTGGCGCAGGCGCTCGACGAACTCGTCGGGATCGCAGGTCATGGCGAGGAACATATCGCGTGCCGGGGCCGCCGCGTAGAAATCACCGTGCAGTTGCGGCGCCAGCCGGTCGTGCAGTGAAGCCAGCAGCAGGCGAGCCGCGTCATAGCCGTCCTGCTGCGAGACGATCGCGGCCCGACCGCCTTCCGAAGAATCCACCAACTGGATCTGCAAGTCGGGCGCGTAGCTGTCGAGGTTCTCCCGAGAAATCGTATCCAGATCATCGACCTGCAAACCCCATCGCAGCATCTGCTCCACCGTGATGCTCACGGTCATCTGCGGCATGTCGAGCACGAAGACGACCACCGTGTCGTTGACGAAAGGCACATGGGCAACCTGCTCCTGGTCGAGGTGCTCGAAGATCGTCAGCGGCTGGATGCGGGGCATAATCCTGGGCTTGGCCACCGACAACGGGAGAGGCATAGAGCTGAGCGTATCACCCTCGATGAGCCGTTCGAGATAGTTCTCCACCATCTCCACGCCACGGTCCGGCTCGTGGAGAACCATTCGATACAGATTCTCCAGCCCAAGGTGCTTGCCGCTGAGGATTAAATCCAGCGGGCCGACGAGCTCGATGGTCCGATCGGGGTAATGACGTTTGAGAATCCTGGCCACGTGCTCACCGAATGCTTCGGGTTCTCGCGGCATGTGGGCCATGAGTGTCTCCGGCGGGTGTATCGATGCAAGTGCAATACCGACACACACTTACACTTTCGGCATTCCCGCGTGGCGGTTTCACCGAAAACCACTGCTGAGCCTCTATCGGTCAGTCGCTGGCGGTCCATGCGCTTTTGAGGTGAGACGGCGCAGCCGCCGTGTCGGTCAACCGCAGCGTACGCTGTATGCATGCCCGCGACGTGTACCATCGGCCCCGTCACCGCCGGCCAAGGCCACCCGCTGCTTCTTATCGCCGGGCCGTGCGTGCTGGAGCAGCCGCAGATCAACGACCAGATCGGATTCACGTTGCGGGATATGTGTGCGGAGCATGGACTGGGGTTCGTCTTCAAAGCGAGCTTCGACAAAGCGAATCGATCCAGCATTCTTTCGCCGCGCGGCCCGGGGCTGGAGACCGGGTTGGAAGAGCTCGCCCGGTTGCGCGGCCGGCTTGGCGTTCCGGTAACCACCGATGTTCACGAACCGCGCCAGGCCGAGACGGTTGCCGAGGCGGTCGATCTGCTTCAGGTTCCAGCGTTCTTGTGCCGCCAGACCGATCTGCTGATAGCTTGTGCGGCCACGGGCAAGCCGGTGAACGTGAAGAAGGGGCAGTTCATTTCCCCGGGGGAAATGCGGCACGTGCTTGAGAAACTCAACAAGGGCGGCCCCCGGCAAATCATGCTCACGGAGCGCGGCACGTTCTTCGGCTACCACCGGTTGGTCAACGACTTTGTTGGGCTGGGCGATCTGATGGACTTGGGATGTCCAGTCTGCTTCGACGTGACCCATTCAACGCAGCTTCCCGGCGGCGACGAGCGTGGCAGCGCCGGCCGGCCGGACCGCGCCGCGATGTTGGCCCGGGCAGCCGTGGCGGCAGGCGTCCATGCGATCTTCGTGGAATGCCATCCCCAGCCGCAGCTGGCCATGTCCGATGCGGCCACCTGTCTGCCCCTGGACGCCATGCCCCCGCTGCTTCGCCAACTGGTCGAAATCCGCCATGCCATCGTGGCAGGACCCGCCCAAAGTTGCCGCCAAAGTTTGGCGGCGAATCGAGCCGAGGAATAAAAGCCGTCGATTCTCTGCATGGCGGACGGCCGCGCTTCCGGTACGGGCTGGGAACAGGGGTTGCTCAGTGATCCCTCAGCAGGTGAAGTGAGCGCGACCCGCTGGCCGGCGTTTCCCGGCAGACCTACGATCAGGTTGACCCATGAACCCACTCAAGTGCGACTATTGCGACAAGCCGGCGGTGGTGCACGAGGTCACCGTCAAGAACGGGCAGAAGAACGAGGTCCACCTGTGTGAGGAGCACGCGCAGGAGGCTGGGGTGGCCTTGCCCAGCCACCAGCCGCTCAACCAACTGCTGACGCAGTTCGTTATCTCCCAGACCAGCAAGGGCAAGGCCATGGCGAAGAAGCCCTGCCCGACCTGCGGCATGACCTACCGGCGGTTCCGCCAGACCGGCAACCTCGGCTGCCCTGACTGCTATCAGGCATTTGAGGAGCAACTCGCCCCGCTCATCCAACGCGCCCAAAACGGGGCGGATCATCACCGGGGCAAGACGCCTCGTCGCGCCGGAGCGTCCGACGATCGCCAGTTGCAGATTCGGCAACTCGTCCGTGAGCTGGACGAGGCGGTTGCGGATGAGCAGTACGAGCGGGCTGCCCAGCTCCGCGATCGGCTTCGAGGGCTCGATCCACAGTCGCCGGGTTCCAAGGCCGTTGCAGAGCCCGACAACGAGCCGCACCTATCCGAAAGCTAGATGACCATGGAATTCGCTGCACACTGCCCATGGCTCAGTGACGACGGCCCCGACACCGATGTGGTGATGAGCTGTCGCGTCCGACTGGCACGCAACCTTGCGCGCTTTCCCTTTGTCGGTAGGGCCGACGATGCCCAGCGGAAAGAGCTTTGCAACATCGCCCGCCAGGTCGTGCTCTCGGGCAACCTGGCCGACGGAATGATCTGGGTCGATCTGAATCACGCCACGGCTCGCGATCGCCAGCTTCTCGTCGAGCGGCATCTGATTTCCAAGAACCTAGCCGAGGCGGATATCCCCCGGGCGGTGGCGGTCTCCGGCGACGAGACGCTCAGCGTCATGGTCAACGAGGAGGACCACCTGCGAATGCAGCTGCTCGCCCCCGGCCTGCGGCTCGTCGAACTCGTCGAGCGCATCAACGTCGTGGACGACGCGATCGAGGCCAAGGTGGACTACGCCTTTTCGCCCCGCTGGGGGTATCTCACCGCCTGCCCGACCAACCTCGGCACAGGGATTCGGCTCTCCGTGATGATGCACCTGCCCGCCCTGAAGCTCACCTCCGAGATCGATCGCGTACGCAGGGCGGCGAAGGATCTGCATCTGGCGGTGCGGGGATACTACGGCGAAGGCTCAGAGTCGGCCGGAGACTTCTACCAGATCAGCAACCAAGTCACGCTCGGGAGCAGCGAACAGGACCTGCTGCGGGAGTTTGACCAGCGCGTCCTGCCTCGAATCATCGAATATGAGCAGCACGCCAGACGGATGCTGGTCGATGACAACGCCACGCTGCTGGACGACCGGATTCATCGGGCCCTGGGCACTCTCAGAAGCGCTCGCCTGCTCGGAGCGGAGGAGGCGATGAAGCTGCTGAGCCGTCTGCGCCTGGGCGTTCATCTCGGCCGGCTGCCCGATCTGAATATCACGGCGATCAACCGTCTGCTGCTGCAAGTCCAGCCGGCTCATCTCCAGACGTACGTGGCCGCGGACCTCAACTCCGAGCAGCTTCGCGAGGCCCGGGCCACCCTCATGCGCCAGACCTTGCAGTAGCGCCGCATCAGGCCCGCTGGCTGCGACCGGCTCAAAGAAATCTCGAAAATTGCGGATTCGCGCGCAAGATCGGCCGTCCGGCGGCATAGTTATATGTGGAGAGCACCGGTGTGCGACGCCTGTTCTACAATTAAGAGCGCAACCGTCCTTGTGGCAGGATGTTAGGAGGATTCACACCATGAGTTTGCCGCAGGTCATCCTCACCACGCTTGCAGCCTCGGCCGCTGTGGGGCTGTTGGGCGACGCCCCTGCCGCGGCCCTCGGGCAGGAGAGAGCAAAAGCGCCGGCCGGTGGCGCCGAGGTGCAGTTTGTGGCCAATGAGCTGATCGTGGGGTTCCATGAGCCGCCGGGGGATGAGCAACTGGCGGCGCTGCGGGGGCAGCTCCCCAAGATCATCGGCTGGCGTGAGCCTCGTCACGCGCCACACCCCAAGAACGATCCGACCGGCGTCCACCCGCTGGCGAAAGTGCGACTCGCGACCCTTGCCCAGGGCAGCGATGTGCCAAGCCTGGCCGAACAGGTGGCGGCGCATCCGGGGGTCAAGTACGCCGAGCCCAACGGGATCGTCCAGCTTGCGCTGGAGCCCAACGACCCATTGTTCCCCCAACAGTACGGACCGCAGATCATTCAGGCCCCGGCAGCCTGGGATATCACCACCGGCGATCCGTCGGTGGTGATCGCCGTGCTCGACAGCGGCATCAACTTCGAACACGAGGAGTTCCGGGACGGCGCGATCTGGGTCAATCCCGGCGAGATCCCCGACAACGGCATCGATGATGACAACAACGGGTACATCGACGATCTGGTCGGCTGGGACTTTATCGACGGTGACAATTACCCCGAGGATCTCGGAGGCCACGGCACACTCGTGACCGGCATCCTCGGTGCCCGGCTGAACAACGGTCTGGGGATCGCCGGGCTGGCCAACATCACCATCATGCCCGTCAAAGCCCTCGGTACCGTCTACGTCGCCGCCGAGGCGATCTACTACGGAACCGACATGGGAGCCAGGGCACTCAACATGAGCGGCGGCACTCCGTCGGACTTCAGAGTCCTCCAAGCCGCGGTGCAGTATGCGTGGGATAACGGGATGAGCATCGTCGCTAGCGCGGGCAATGGTGCGTCGTCATTGCCGCATTACCCGGCCACGTACCCGACGGTCATCGCTGTTTCGGCCACTGATGCCAATGATGAGCTCTGGTATCTTTCGAACTTTGGCAAGTGGATCGACGTAGCGGCCCCCGGGGTGGCCGTGCTCACCACTTGGTTGCCTCAACCTACGGGGTACGATGTTGCGACCGGAACCTCGGCCGCCGCCCCGCACGTCTGCGGGTTGGTGGGGCTGATGTACTCAGTCGATCCCACGCTCACACCCCAAGAGGTGCGTAACTTTCTGTGCGAGAATGCCGATGACCTCGGCGATCCGGGGTTCGACATCTACTTCGGCTGCGGGCGCATCAACGCCGCCAGAACGATCGCTGCGATCGTGAACGGCGCGAGGTGCCCAGCCGATCTCGACGGCGACGGCGCCGTCGGAATCCTCGACCTCCTGCAACTGCTTATCGCCTGGGGGCAGGGCGGCGTGCCGGCCGACCTGGATGGCGACGGTACCGTGGGAATCACCGATCTGCTGACCCTGCTCGCCGCCTGGGGACCGTGTCCTTAGCCAGGCCAACAAGTCCCCATCGAAGTCCAAAAATGTCTCGACAAGTACCTACCGGAGGACCCAGTGGGCGCAGCACGATGCGTCGCGATGCTTACGACTGAAATAACCGAATGAAGCAGTGACCGCGTGCCTGCGAAAGGCAGAGATTCAAGAACCCCCGCAAGCGCGCGGGGGTTTTTCTATCCAGCCAGCACTTTCGCGCCGGGGCGAGGTAAGGCCGCGACAGGCTCGCTCAAGCCTCAATGCTCAAGCCCCCCCGAGCCTTCAAGTCTCAAGTCTCTCGGCGTCACACTGCGGCGACGTAGCCGTCGGTCGCGCGGGCGAAGGAGAAGTCGTTTTCGGTCAACCCGGCGGCATCGTGGGTGGTCAGCGTCAGCGTCACCTTGTTGTAGCGGATCATGATGTCGGGATGGTGCTGCATCTCCTCGGCCAGATCGGCGATGCGGCTGACGAAGGCCATGGCTCCGATGAAGTCATCAAAGCGGAAGGTCCGCTGCAAGGCGTCGCCATTGAGCGACCACTCTGCCAGCTCGGCCAGGTTCGCGTCGATCTGCTGAGCCTCCAGCTTTTGCATGACGGGCACTCCGTTGATTGGGTCGGCTAGGGACAGCCGCCTGCGCACTATATCGACAGAGCCCACGATGGCCAAGAGCCGATGAGGATCTCGCCGGCGTATGCGGGGCCCCGGCAACGGCTGCATTGTCCGGTGGCTCCTTTTGGGCCCCCACGGAAGATTCGGCCGAAAAATGGGGGTCGTACCGCCATGACGCTGCTCCCGGGCCGGGCCGCTTGCAGCACGAAGAGGATATGGAGAATGCCGGCCGAAGCCTCACGCCGATGCGTTCACCTACGATACGCTCGAACTCGGTTGGGTCGTCCCGGCCGGGGAACGAACGGATGCTGCCAATACGCACCTTCATCCTCGCCACGGTGTGGTCTGTGACCGCGGTCGCCGGCGGCTGCGCGAATCTCAGACCCGCCCCGGCTGGAGAAACGGTTGAGATCGCCGGCGAGCGCTACACCTTGGAGATTGCCGCTGACGATTCGTCACGCACCAACGGCCTGATGGGTCGAGAGGCGATTCCGCCCGATGGCGGCATGCTCTTCATCTTCCGCACGGCCCAAGTTCGTCAGTTCTGGATGGGCTATTGTCTGATCAACATCGACCTCATCTTCCTCGACCCCCAGGGGCGAGTGACGGCGACGCACCGCATGAAGGTGGAGGCACCCCGTCGATCGGATGAGTCGGAGGCGGATTATCGGGGTCGCCTGGGGGGGTATTGGAGCATCTACCCGGCACAATTCGCCATCGAACTGCGAGAAGGGACGCTCGATCGTTTGGGCATCCAGGTGGACGACCGCATCGAGCTCGACCTGGCCCGCCTCAAGGCATTGGCCCGCTAGGCCGATGAGCAACCGACAGAGTGCCGGTAAGTTCAATCGGTACCGTCGAAGCGGGCTGAAGCTGATGAATCCTTGGAACCTCGCTATAGCTTGGGGTCCCGGCCAAGAATCGGAGGCGGAAGCGATCCGCATGAAGTTGGCCGAAGCGTGGACGGAAACCCCCGCTGCGAACTTAAGTACCGTTCGTCTCGGCGAGCTCAACCCCGACCACATCCAAGAGCTTGATGGCGTGGTCATGGTTGTTGATGCAGCGACCAAGCATTCCCATTGCCTGGTTCCCTTGGCAGTGCTGGAGGAGATGCATGTGCCGGTGCTGGCGTTAGTTCATGGAAGCCTCAAGCCGAGCAACATCTTTGAGCACGCCAGCGCGATGGTCGTGGACCGCTGTACGGTCGGCGCCGCGGTGTGTTTGCGACTATCCGGGTTGCTGCACCGGCAGCGGGAGGTGAATCACCTGTGCCGGGAGATCGCCCCCGCCGAACGATCTCAGGGCAGGCTGCGGGCTGAGATCACAAAGATCCACGAGGATCTGCATCTGGCCGCGATCGTCCAGCGCGACTTCTTGCCCCGGGAGCTTCCATCGCTGCACGGCGTGACGTTGGCAGCCTTGTGGCGCCCGGCACACCACGTCTCCGGCGACATTTACGACGTTATGCTTCTCGATGACGATCACCTCGGGATCTTCCTCGCCGACACCGTCGGGCATGGCGCCTCGGCAGCGCTGATGACGATGGTGGTCTGCCAATCGCTTACCACGCGGGTGCTCGAGGGCTCGACCTGGCGGATCCTGTCGCCGGCCGATGTCCTTACGCAATTGAATGCGGAAATGATCCGACGCCAGCGCAAGGCCACACGCTTCGCGACTGCGGTGTACTGCGTGATCAACTGCCGATCTCGAGTGATGGCGCTGGCCGGAGCAGGCCATCCCCCGCCGCTGTTCATTCGGGCAGACGGCCGATGCGAAGAGCTGGAGACGTCTGGTGGATTGTTGGGCGTGTTCAGCGAGGAGACCTACGATCAGGTTGAGCTGGAACTGGAGGTGGGCGACGACCTGCTGCTTTACACCGATGGCTTTGAACTGGCCTTTCCCCATGCTGACAGCGACGCGTACCAGCAGCGGCTCCCCACAACCCGGTATCGCCGGGAGTTCGAGAAGCTCGGCGGGCTCGGCAGCCCGCAGGAGATGATCGAGACGATCAATCGTCAACTCGACATCCAGCAAGGCTCCCTACACCAGGTCGATGATCTGACACTCATCAGCCTGCACGCCGGCGCACTGGTCCCCGCCGAGCGGCGGCGGACCGCCAAGACTGTGGTCTATGTATGATTCGCCCGCATCGTTTGATTCACAACCGGGCACTGCCGTGCGGGGAAACTTGATACCGTTCCCGCAGATCAGTCCGACTGCCGATTAGGCGTTCGTTGCTTCCCGTCGGCGCAGCCAGTGGACGATCGTCTTGGCAAGGTAGTCAGCCTCCAGGTTGACCGAATCGCCCGGCTGGAGCCCGCCGAGGGCCGTCGTCCTGGTGGTGGCGGGGATCAGGGCGATCTCAAACCAACTTTCGCCGAGTGTGGCCACGGTCAGCGACACGCCGTCCACGGCGATCGAACCCCGATCGACAATGAAGTCAAGCAGCTCCGGCGGCGGCTCAATGCGCAACCGCTGCTGGGTGGCCTCGTTCCAGATCCGGCACACGGCGCCGATTCCGTCAATGTGCCCTTGGACCAGATGCCCGCTGAGCAGGGTGGTCGCGGTGATCGCCGATTCGAGGTTGACCAGATCACCGACGCCAAGATCGCCCAGCGTGGTCGTCCCAAGCGTCTGGCGGATCACATCGAAACGGAGCCAACCCCCGCCCTGCGTTGCTGCATTGAGGCGCGCCCCGGTGTAAGGGGCTGTTACCGTCAGGCAGCAGCCATTGACCGCGATCGAGTCTCCGGGAGCCGGGTTGCGCCCCCACCCGTCTGGATCGATGGCGAGGGTCCGCCCAGAGTCACACGGCTCAACAGCCCCCACAACGCCACGGTGCTCAACGATGCCGCTGAACATGCATCAGCGTAGGCAGGTTGGCCGTATCGGTCCGGTGTATCCACCCTTGACGAGGCAGGAAGCGTCTCGGATACTTGTGGGCTTGCGGCGCCGGCTGGACACAGAGGCCACGATGGACTGGGGAGCTGATTGATGATGAACCGCCCCGCACGCACATGGCAGGGTCACTGCCTTTGGTGTCATCGCCGGCTGCAGGGGGGCTTGGTGTGGGCGACGGTGGCGGCGGTGGCGGCCGGCGTCGGCTGCCAGACCCCCGGCCGACCGCTCGCTGATCGCGACCGCCCCGACCCCATCGCCCAGACCACGATCGCCGAGCCGCCCGCGGCGCCCGATCTCGACGAGCAGTACATCATCGGCCCCACCGCGGCCCGTGAACTGGGCTATCGCATCCACTTTCAGACGCAAACGTTTCCCCAAGACAACTCCGGCCTCAGACAGTTCGCGATACAGCAGGACTCGGTGTTCACTCTCGACGGAAGAAACTTCCTGACCCGATTGCATCCCGAGGACG
>JADFIM010000248.1 GCA_022566725.1 Planctomycetota bacterium | reverse complement strand
AGCTGGGCGTCCCCCTCGAGATGGTCAGCGTCGGCACCGGCGACACGAAGACCGCGACCAACGGTGGTTATTCCCCTGCGGGTTGCGCCACAGCTATCTGCCTTTGCCTTTACCCCGGCGTTTCTTGGGGCCGCCTTTGCGGTGATGAGCATACGGCGTGTCGGAATCGAACTCGACCGAGACGCCGCCTGATAGATCAACCGTGATGTGGTCCGGCAGGCGCGCCCCGAGCTTCCAGTTTCCGCCTTCAATCCAGAAGTACAATCCGCGGTCCGCGGCGTAATACACCTGTGCATCGGGGTAGTAGCGGTATTGGAATTTGTTGCGATACCCGTGCGCGGGGGCGTGCGCCGGCGGCCCGTGCCCGACGTTGTGGGCCGGAGCCGAATGTGGTCCGGAACGGGTGACATGCACGCGCGTACAGCCGACCGAGGCCAGGGCAACAATGCTGAGCAACGCGATACCGCGATAAATCCTCATACCAGATCTCCTGGGCAGTACCAAGAAACAACAGCCCCCAACAAACATCCTCCCCACTCAGAAGATACTGTGGCAACTAGCCTGTCGTGTCAATCTGCGGCTCGCCGCCGCCCAATTGGCTGTAGATCGCCAGAAATTTGGCATAGGCAGCGCCGTTGCCCGGGGCGGGCGCGGGATCGGGAAGCTGCGACATCGATTCAACCGCTTCGATCAGGTCGATCAACGCCTGCTCAAACATGCTCGCCAGGGCAGCCAATGCGTCGTCCAGCGCAGAAGGTGTCGGTTCCACGACCGGCGACAGCAGGATGACGTCATCGCCGGCACCCCCAACCTGGTTATCCACCTTGACTGGCTCAATTGGGGCCGTGGTGACCTTCGCATCGCGGCCATCCGTCAGGCTTTGTGTGGTCAGTGTGGGCGTTTCGGCAACCGGACCGGTCGCGTCTTCGATTGGGTCCAAGAGCTCGCGCAGTTGATCGACCAGCGTATCGAACGCCGCCTGGATACCCGTGGCCACGTCGTCAACGGTGATCGAGCCTTCGGAACTCGCCGCCTCCACCGCGGCCTGCACCGAAGCTTCGAATTCGGCGATCAGGTTCTCAGCGGCGCCTGCGGCCCTGTCATCGCCGCCCAGCGTCGCAACAAGACTGGCCGCCTCGCCCGCCACCGATTGAATCAGTGAATCGGCGCCGGATTGAAGTTGCTCAGCCGTCCTCTGCCCGGCTCGTTGAGCAAGCTCATCGTAGAAGTTGATCCGCAGCCGAACGTCAGCGACCCCTTTGAAGTGTCCCGCTTCGAGAAGTCGAATCACACCCGGCGCGTTATCGGTCTTCGCAGGGTCGATTTTCTCGTCGTGAGTTTCCGCCTCTTTAACCAGTGTGCGATCAGGGCCAGCCGGGCGAGCATGCGCCGGCGGGTCGTGAAGCTTAAGCTGAGGCTGAGGAGAAGAGATAGCCGGTGATACATGCATGGGATCAACCTTCCATCAAATCCGGGAGTGTTGCGGGTGGGAGGCGCGCCTACCACGTATGCCCATTTATCGTCTGGCTCATCTCGGCGCTTTGGTCAAATTCAGCGGATTGTATGAGGAGCAGCGATAGGGACTCGCGGGGGCTGCGGTGGAGTAAGTTTCATCGATAGGTCCCTGTGCTCGGCTCTATCGAGAGCCGATGGTCGCACGTCCCCGGCTAAGAGCGCGGCAGCGATTCTCGCAGCCTGAGATTATCCCAAACCGCAGAGAGCAAGGAGTAGATCGCCTTGAGGTGTGCTTCGAACTGGCCGCCACGAGCCTGATCAAGCATTGCAGAGGTCTTCTCCAGGACAACCCACGTCTGGCTCTCGTTCAACGTCCCGGCCAGGAGTCCATCGCGAAGACGCTCAAGCTCCGCCCGCAGTCTTCCCATTTCTGCTTGCGTCGGCACCGCTCGCCTCCATACCGTTACGAGGACGCCTCCGTCCCGATAACACAAGTATACGAAACAAACTGGCGCAATGGACATGGGCCGTGAGGTTCAACCCGGCCGGATGAGGATTGTGCGGGTGAGGGTTTCCGGGCAGACCCTCCCGCAATCGACGTGTGAAAGTCGATGGCGTCCACGAACCATTGTGCCGGCCTAACCATTTGCCGCCGCCGCACCGCGGCAGTATTATCGCTCTCCGTGTCAACCGTCCTCGCCGCCGGGAGCCTTGGCCATGAACTGTCCGAACTGCACGAGCGAACTCAAGAGCATCCAATACGAAGGAATAACGATCGAGACCTGCCCCGGCTGCGGAGGCGAATGGCTGGATGCCGACGAGCTGGGACATATCGTTCGCATCCGGGAGGTGCGCTTCAGCGATGAGGAGCGTCGCGCCATCGACGCCACAGCCAAGATTCCGGGCATTCCCTCGCAGGACATCGAGCGGGACGTGACATGCCCCAAATGTGGCAATGCGACCGGCCCGATCAACTACGGCGCCGACACCGGCATCATCATCGATCGCTGCGGGCAATGTCACGGCATCTGGCTCGACGCTGATGAGCTGGAGAAGATCCAGATGCTCGTCGAAACCTGGAAGGACAACCTGCCCGAGGACCTCAAGAAGTACGGACCGCACTTGCGAAAGATCGCCCAGGAGCTTGACCGCGCCGATGACGTCACCGTCTCGCGGCTACCGTTTGTCGGCAGCTACATCAATGCCGTGGTCAACGGCATCCTCGATGTCACTGGGTGAATCAGCCGGCAACGGCTTGTTCGTCTGTGTAGGCCGGTGGGGCAAGACTACAGTCGTCCTGCGGGCACGTCGAAGCAGAATGTCCGCCCAGCGGCAATATGAGACACGCAGCCGAATCGGCTTGCCAAATGGTCATCCTGCCCAGATGCTATCCAATATAAAGAGGTGGCCCGGGCACCAAGAAGAGGAGGCAACGCGAATGATTCCTACGCTCATCGTACTCGGCTTGCTGGTCGTTGCGGCGGTCTACATCATCGCCTTGTACAACCGCATCAAGCGCAAGCAGATCGCGGCTGACCAGTCCTGGTCGGACATCGACGTGCAACTGAAGCGCCGCTACAACCTGATCCCCAACCTGGTGGAGACGGTCAAGGGATACGCGTCCCACGAGCGCGAAACACTGGAGTCGGTCGTCAAAGCCCGCCAGCAGGCGATCGACGTCTCGGGCATCCGCGACCAGGCTCAGGCGGAGAACATGCTCAGCGGCGCTCTGAGGCAACTGTTTGCGCTGTCGGAACGCTATCCCGATCTGAAAGCGAACCAGAACTTCATGCAACTCCAGGAAGAGCTCGCCAGCACGGAGAACAAAATCGGATTCTCGCGCCAGCACTACAACCGCTCCGCCGCTCAGTACAACGAAGCGATCGCATTGTTCCCAGCCAACATGATCGCCGGCATGTTCAACTTCAAGGACCTGGACTTCTTCGAGCTGGAAGATGAAGCGCAGCGCGAGGCGCCAAAGGTGCAGTTCTAAGAAGGCATCAAGGCATCAAGGCATCAAGGCATCAAGGGATCGAGGCATCGAGGCATGGGGCGAAACCGGGTCTGACGAGTCCCGATGTGTCGGGACGAGGAAGACCCGGGTCAGCATCAAAGCGACGGAGGGTTCGATGAGTCAGGCTCCCACAACACCATCCGT
>JADFIM010000247.1 GCA_022566725.1 Planctomycetota bacterium | reverse complement strand
TCAATTTGGACCCGGTAATGTGCTCGCGGATGACTACGCATATGACAGGACAAAGAAGGGGAATTGCGGGTCAGCGGTATCGGCCGTAGGGGGACGCCCCTCAGGCCGCGCCAGTGCCGGGGTCAAACAAATCGAGGCCCCGTCAGGACGTGTATCGATCCGCGGCGTCGACAACTTTAGCGGTCTCTAGGTCGGGGATCACGAGGCGGTCATGTTCAGCGCCCGTGGAGCGAGAGAGAACGAGCGGGTCATGACCGCCAGCCCGCATGTGCCGGGCACCGTGACCATGCCCAAATTGGCAACACCACGGGCGTAGCAGCTACGGGCGCGGCCCCCACCTCGCCAGCAGCTTCGCCATATCGAACGCATCGACCCAACCATCGGGCGCGTTGTCCGGACCTGTGATGTCCACAAATGCGAGATTTTCAGGCAGGCAGCTTTCGCATGGCGGGTTCGGGTCGTTGACTGCGGAGCACCACGCGCCCAGTAGGATTGCGAGGTCAAACGCATCGACGGCACAGATGGCGCAACAGCGCGCCACACTGGGCGCAACACTCAGCGTGCCGAAGCGGTCTTTTCGGTGCATGACGGGGCACAGACACCTACGCCTACCAGGCAAGTCCGCAAGGCGCGCAACCCCTTGTCAGTGACACAACTGTGTGCAAAGAAAACCCCGCGTGCAGCGGGGTGCTCAAGCGAGGCGGACGGGACTCGAACCCGCAACCACCGGATCGACAGTCCGGGACTCTATCCAATTGAGCTACCGCCCCAAGTTCAGGCTCGACAACTCTAACAGCATCGCTCGGCCGGTCAAGAACCTTCATTTCGCGTCGATCCAGCGTGTGCTGATGGCCGACTCCACCACGAGCGGCACTCGCAAGACCATTGCCGACTCCATCCGCTTCGTGATGAATTGGCGCAGCGGCTCGGCCTGCTCCTGTGGGGCCTCAAAGACCAGCTCGTCATGAATCTGCAAGAGCATTCTGGCGAGTGGATGCTGCTGGCGAAGCTGCTGGTGCAGGTCAATCATCGCCAGCTTGATCAGGTCCGCGGCGCTTCCCTGCACCACGCTATTGATCGCCATGCGCTCGCCGAGCGCTCGCTGCTGGGGGTTGCGGGAGCGGATTTGGGGGATCGGCCGGCGACGATCCAGCATGGTCTCGACGTAGCCCTTGGCCCGGGCCATCTCGACGCAGCGCTGGAGAAACTCGTCGATCCGCGGAAAGCGGGTCTTGTAGTCACTGATAAAGCCTGCGGCATCTTCGACACCGGTCTCGGGGCCTAGTCGCCGGGCCAGCCCGTAGGGCGTGATGCCGTAGATGATGCCGAAGTTGACCATCTTGGCGGTGTCGCGCTGAGCAGGCGTGACCTGGTTCGGCTCCACTGCGAATACATCCGAGGCCACGATCGTGTGGATGTCCACGCCATGCTGAAACGCCTCGATCAGCGCCTCGTCCTCGGACAGATGCGCGAGCAGGCGCAGCTCGATCTGTGAATAATCGGCGCTGATGAGCACGCACCCGGGCTCGGCGACAAACGCCCGGCGGATCTCCCGGCCGACCTCGCTGCGGATGGGTATGTTCTGAAGATTCGGATTGGAAGAGCTCAGCCGGCCGGTCGCGGCCACGGTCTGGTTGAACGAAGCGTGGACTCTGCCCGTCTGGGGATTGATCGCGTCCTTCAGCGCGACGAGATAGGTGTTGACGAGCTTGGTCAACTGGCGGTACTCGACGATCAGCCCCGGCACCGCAGAGTCGATGGCGGGATTGGCGGCAAGACGATCAAGCACCCCCTGATCGGTGGAGGGACCGGTCTTGCCGCGCTTGCTCACCGCCAGCCCAAGCCCCGGCGGGTCCTGATCGGGTCGGTTGAACAACACGCGAGCAAGCTGCCTGGGCGAATCCGGGTTGAATGGGCCGATGCCACGCGGGACCGCATCGTTAATCCGCTGGCGAAGCTCCGTGATCCGCTCGCCCAGCCGAACACGTTGGCGGTCAAGCTCGTCTGAATCAATGCGGATACCGTTGAACTCAAGCTCAGCCAGAACCTCGACCAGCGGCATCTCGACGTTGTCGAACAAGCCTCGCAGGTCAAGCTCCGCAAGCTGCGGGGCCAGCACATCGCGCAGGCGGAGCGTGACATCCGCATCCTCAGCCGCGTACTGCACCGCCAGGTCAAGCGGGACCTGATCAAAGGTCTTCTGTTGCTTGCCGGTGCCGATCAGTGCGGTGAGCGGTGTGCAGGTGTATTCAAGAAGAGCCAGCGCGAGCACGTCCAACTTGTGGCTGGACCGCGAGGGGTCGATGAGGTAGCTGGCGATCATGGTGTCGAACGCAATCCCCGCCAAACGCACGCCGTGGCGTCGAAAGATGTTGAAGTCGAACTTGAGATTGTGGCCAACCTTCTTGATGGACTCGTCCTCGAGCACTGCGCGCATGCGCTGGAGCACGGTTTCGGTGTCCAGATGTCGTTGCGGCTGGGGTGATCGAGTCGGGATGTATACGGCCTTCTTCGGCTCGATCGAAATGGAAACACCGCAGAGGTTGGCGCGAAGAGGCGAAAGGCTGTCGGTCTCGGTGTCGATGGCCAGCATGCCCGCACTGCACACCTCCCCCAAGAGCTGATCAAGCTCTTGGACGGTGCTGATGAGCTGGTATTCACCCTCCTGTGCAGTCGCTTGGGGCCTCTGCAAAGGAGCCGCAAACAGTTCCGTCTGAGCCTCAGCCGGTTGCGCCGTGGAGGTCGAGGCGCCGCGGGTCAGACTCAGCAGCTCGGTCTGGTGCCGGTTGAAACCCAACTGCTGGAAAGTGGCAAGCAATTGATCAACTGGAATCGACGCAGGTTGACAGCGTGCGGATTCCAAGTCCAGACGCACATCAACATCGTCCTTGAGCGTGACGAGCTGCCGGCTGAGCGCCAGCACGTCTCGGGACGCTTCGAGATTCGCGCGCCGCTTGCCCTTGATCTCGTTGAGGTGGGCCAGCACTCCGTCAAGGGAGCCATAACGAAGGATCAACTGGGCTGCGGTCTTCGGCCCTATCCCGGCAACTCCCGGCACGTTATCCGTGGGATCGCCCATCAAGGCCAGAATGTCCCGGACGTGGTGCGGCTTCACGCCTTCGGTTCGAAACACCTGCTCAGGAGTGATCGTTTCGTCCTTATTGATGTCCAGCAGGTCAACATGCTCGCCGATCAGTTGGGCGAGATCCTTGTCGCGCGAGATGATGCGTATATTGAGGTCGGGCTGTTCGGCCGCGAGTTGGCGAACGATGGTGGCGATGACATCATCAGCTTCGACCCCCTCTACACCAAGCACGGGAACGCCCATCAAGTCGAGCACTTGCACGCATCGCTCAACCTGGGGGCGGAAATCCTCAGGCGGCTCTTGACGATTGGCCTTGTATTGGGGATAGAGGCGGGAGCGGAAGGTTTCCTTGTCGCCACTGACATCGATCGCCACCGCGAGATAGTCAGGCTTGTATTCACGGAGCAGTTTGAGCAGGATGCCCACGAACCCGAAGGTCATGTTCGTCGGCTCCTTGGTGACGGGGCTGGTCATGCCGGCGCCGATGGCGTGATAGGCTCGAAAGAACTGCGCGTGCCCGTCGATGAGGTAG
>JADFIM010000246.1 GCA_022566725.1 Planctomycetota bacterium | reverse complement strand
GGGCGCCTTGGCTGGGGGCGTCCTGGCGAGCTTCAGTTCTTTGATCGTCGATGATTTCGTGATCGTGCGGGCTGTGCTTCGGGGCGTCTTGGCGACCTTCGGTTCTTTGATGGTCGATGATTTCCTGATCGTGGGGGCTGTGCTCTGGGGCGTCTTGGCGAGCTTTGGTTTGGTGGTGGGCGTTGAGACGATCATCGGGCGGGTCTTCGGTGTCGCCGTCGGAGGCCGCGTCGGCTTCTTTGGCTCCGGGCGATGCCAGGGCACCGTCACCACGCCCAACAGTTTGGCTCCGTCGGCAATCGCCAGCGATCGGCTTTGGAGTGACTCGCCTTTCCAGGAAGCCTTGGGTCCCAGCCGCACTTGGCCGTCGGTCTCGACGTTCCCCTCCATGACCCCTTCACAGACAATGCCGTCACCGGACTGAATCCGCTTGGCGGCGACCCGACCCCGTTTGGTGATTCTGATCTTCCCACAGGTTTGCAGGTCAAAGACCGGTGTATAGGACTTCACCACGACGTCCTCGACCTTGATCGCCTTGTTGCAGCCGGGGCAGGCCGTGCTCAACGTGCGCAGAGATACCCGCAACCTGTGGCCGCATATGTAACACCGTACGGTTCTCGTCGCCGCCGCTTTGGCCATCCCGATGTTTCCGCACAGGGCAACCGGAGTCACCCGGGCGACGAGTTGCCGGCTGTGGCGCCGTGCCCGTCGCTCGTTACAGGATCCAGTCCGCTACTTGACTTTGGCCGGCTGGGGCTGTGCGGTCAGTTTGGGCTCGGTGGTGGAGCCCGCTCTGGACGCCTCCGTCTTGCCGTCCAGACCGATGCGGACGTGTCCGTCGACGGCCGCGCCGTCAGCCATGGTCATCCGGGAGGACACAATGTCGCCGGTGATCCGCCCGCTGGCTTTGATCTCCACCCGCTCGCTCGCCTGGACGTTGCCCTCGATATGGCCTTCCACGGCAACTTCCTTCCCGGTCACGTTGGCCTTGCACGTCGAGCCGTCGGCGATGAAGACCTTCCCCTTGGACTTGATCGATCCCTCAATGTGTCCGAGCAGCTTCGCGGCGGATTCGAAGGTCAGATCGCCTTTGAACTTCGCGTCGGGTCCCAGGATCGTGCTGTATTCGGCGGTTGCCTCGGCCATGGCGTGTTCTCCTGTAGGATGTCGAGAGCGTTGGAAGCGCGGCATTGTACAGCTGCGGTGTGGTTCGTCGGGGCGAACATGCTACCGCATTGACCGTCGCCCTGGCAACGGGAACCGAGGTTGGCGTAATGGGCAGGTTCTCCACAACCCGTCGGCTGTGGGGCTCGCCTCGGAAATGGTTCAATACATGCTCACTGAGGCCGGCTCCAGCGTTCACCCGCCCATGCGATCGGCCAGAAACCCCGCCACCTGGGCGATCCCGATTCGCTGCTGGGAGCAGTCGTCGCGGTCGCGCACGGTGACCGTCTGGTCCGCCAGCGTCTGGCCGTCGATGGTGAAGCAATAGGGGGTTCCCGACTCGTCCATCCGAGCATATCGCTTGCCGATGGACTGTTTGATGTCGAATCGCGTCGCGTACTTCTTTCGCAATTGCTGGTAGAGGTTCTCTGCCTGCTGGGGCATGTCGTTCTTGGCCACCAGCGGGAAGACCGCCGCCTGGATGGGGGCCATCCGGGGATGGAACTTCAAGAAGACCTTGCTGGGCCGGTCGGGGTCCGGGGTATAGGCCTCGCAAATCAGCGCCAGCACCCCGCGAGTCAGCCCCGCCGCCGGCTCCACCACGTGGGGGATGTACCGCTCGTTGCGCTCCTGGTCGAAATATTCGAGCTTGACCTTCGCGTGCTCCTGATGGGCCTTCAGATCGAAGTCTGTGCGGTGGGCGATGCCTTCCAGCTCCGCGAAGCCGGGATGGGTGAACGGGAAGCGATACTCGATATCCACCGTGCCCGCCCCGCCCTGGGCGTAATGCGACAGCTCATCCTCGTCGTGCTGGCGGATCGTAAGGTTGTCATCAGACAATCCCAGCGACTTCCACCAGCTCAAGCGCTGCTGCTGCCAGAACTCAAACCACTTCGGCGCATCTTCCGGCCGGCAGAACCACTCCATCTCCATCTGCTCGAACTCGCGCGACCGATAGATGAAGTTGCGGGGGTTGACCTCGTTGCGGAACGCCTTGCCGATCTGCGCGATCCCGAACGGCACCTTCACCCGCATTGTGTCGAGGATGTTCTTGTAGTTGAGAAAAAGCCCCTGCGCCGTTTCAGGACGGAGGTAGCAAAGTGACTCTTCATCCTGCACAGCGCCCCGGTGCGTCTGGAACATGAGATTGAACTGGCGCGGCGGAGTTAGCGGCGAATTCCCAGGCGGGCCCGGATCGAGTTCAAGATTCCCCTTGATGTAGGTAAAAGGGGACCTCACATGTTCGGGATGCTGATCGAGCATCTTGATTGGAACCGGATAGAAGATGCCATACCCGATCTGTCCACTTGTGGTCTCGACGCGAATGATCGGTCCCAATCGCGTGTCCTTAGCGACCTTCTGGACGGCCCAACCCACCTTTTTCAGGAGAGAATCGAGCTGCGGCGCTGCATCCGTCACATTGCTGGCAAGACACGTGACGTGCGGATAATGAGGTAGGCCGTACTGGTCAGGCGGCCCGTGGATCTCAATGAGAAGACGTTGCATGAGTTCGTCGATGGCTCCCTCTTCCTCTTCCTCCTCTTCTTCTTCCTCCTCCTCTTTCTTCCGAATGAGAAAGGCACCGTACAACTCGTCGGCGCGAAACCGCTGTTTCGTCTCCTTGTCATCCACCATGGGATCGTTGAAGCCTTCGGCGTGGCCGGAGGCTTCCCAGACCTTGGGGTTCTGGATGATGGCGGAATCCAGGCCGACGATTTCCAGTTGCTCGCCGTCGGGCCCGGCGGGGGGGCAGCGGACCATGTCGTGCCACCAGGCGTCGCGCAGATTGTTCTTCAATTCCACGCCCAGCGGCCCGTAGTCCCAGAAGCCGTTGATCCCGCCATAGATCTCCGAGGCGGGGTAGATGAAGCCGCGCCGCTTGCACAGCGCGACGATCTCGTCCATGGACTTGGCAGCGGTCGGCGTACTCATGGCGAGGATGGTACCTGGGAAGGTCGAAAAAGGCACGAGGCCACGGAGGCAGTATGACGGTGGGATCTGTGGGTTACCACCCGCAGCTATTGCGATCGAGTGCAAGCCGCGGCGCGCTCAAACCATTGCTGGCCGCTATGTTTCAGCAAGTATTCGTTCATCAAGTAATCGTAGTGGGCCTGATCGCGCACGCGTTTCCTGCTCCCTTTGCGCACAAACCATTTCCGTCCTTTTGTTCGCGTATGTTGCGCAAGCATCATGCCAAGGAGGCGCTTGAGCGTGTCGTGGACGAACTTCCAATCGAGCGTATCGTCCAGCCAACTGACAAGTGCGTGTATGTGAGTTGGTTCGGTCGCGACATAGTGCAGCCGCCAATCTCTACGATCACAGATGTCGCACGTGCCGTCGACAAGAATCTGCTGCAACTCCTTGTCGAATGTCACCTGCGGGTGTGTCGCGTTTCGATCGTATTGCGCAGCCATTTCCGCATCCGGCGGCAGGATTCCTTCGCGTTGGCGCCCATATCCCCTGGGATGATCGG
>JADFIM010000245.1 GCA_022566725.1 Planctomycetota bacterium | reverse complement strand
CTCGGGGTACACGATGGATGCGTTGCCTCAACCGACCTCACGATTCTGCTTGGTGCGGGGTGCTCGGCCGTCAACGCTCCGAACCCGCCGAGCCCGCCCTGCGAGAACTGCACGCAGGCGAATCTCGACCTCGCGGACATCGCCGGCCCGGGTGGGGGCCCGCCCGATGGGTGTGTGGACTCGAACGACCTGACGAAGCTGCTGGGCCAGTGGTGCTCGGTCGCCGGCGGCAACCCCTGCGGCACCTGCGGCCCGTAGGAAATGCGAGACGCAGCCACATCTTCTGCGCGCACGGCGGGTTGAGGTCGCGCCGGCGCGCACGAGTTGGTCGAAGATAAGGCTCGATGCGCTTGCGAAGCGCCGACTTAGCGCGAGATAAGCCGAGATAAGCCTCGGTTAGCCGAAGTTATGGCGCACGCGGCATGTCGGGCGCGCGCTGGTTGGGCCGCATGGTCGTCTGCGCGCGCGCAAGAAAGACCGACCCTCACTTGTACGTCAGAATCAAGGCCCCCGGAAGCGCAATGTGGGAGCGCCAAGATGCCGCGCGCGCGGATGTGGTACCTGCATTCAGGCCGGGGTTGTGCGCGCTGCGGTCAGAACCCCCATTCGTCCCAGAGAATAATCAAGTCGGCGACATCGACGGTCCCGTCGGCGTTGAGATCGGCGGGCGAGTCGCTTTCGCCCCATTCGGCCAGCAGAAACAAGAGATCGAGGATGCCCACGCGCCCGTCACTGTCAAAGTCGGCTGGGGAGAGGATCTCGTCGATCAGGCGCCCGAAGGTGGCGCTTCGGAAGAAATCCATTTGCTTCGGCGTGAATTGATCACTGTACTTGCCCAGCAGGCTCCAATCATCCGCGAGCAGCAGCTCAGCCCAGTTGCGTTCAATGATGTCCTGCCCGACGGGCCCCAGCAGACCATCGTTGAGCTCACCCTCAATAAGGATATACGCCCAGAGGTCTGTATCACCGTTGGTGATGTCGGCGAGCAAGTCCGCATCGTCCCGTGGATCGAGGATGGCGGCTGCGGTTCGCGGCGTGAGAATCAGCTTGCCACGGATGGCGGAGGTGTTCTTCGGATCCAGGCGCAGCTCGTCCATCAGCAACGCTAAGTATTCCTCGCCGCTGGGGAGCTTCATTTCTCGTCCGCGCAGAAGATTCACCTGGGCCAAGTCCAGCGTGATGGGAATCTGGATGCCGGGGATTATCAGGCTGACGATTTGACGAAGCGGCGCGGCCACCGCAGCGTCGAGCTTGCCGGCCAGCGGCGCGGTCGGGCCAAACAAATACGGCCAGGGCACACCGTTTCGAAGTTGGTTGTCGATCGGATCCAAGAACGTGTCTGGGGCGACCTGCACCTCGGTCGGAATCAGCGTGTGCAAGCGGAAGGCGCAGCCGGCAAACTCGACCGTCACGTGCGGCGCCCCAACGGGGCCCAGCGGCTGGCGCGAGTCCTCATTCGCCTCGAACAACGTTCGGCCGGTGAGCTGCTGCGCCAGCTCGTTGCACACGATGCCCTGGTAGTAGGCAGTCGTGTAATTGCGGGCCTCGTTGAAAATGTCCCACCACTGTTCGCTTAGGAACTCCAAGCTCGATTCGTCTATACGATCTCGAATGATGATCTTGTCCACCTGGACGTTGTGCAGCTTCATGAAAGCCCGATGGAGCTGGCCGATCACGCCGGTAATATCGTTGCGCGGGTCGCCGATGATGGCGATGCCGCTGGTGCCGCGAATGAAGTCAAGCGCCCCACTGCGGTTTATTGAGAAGCGGAATCGCAGATTGCTGAGGTCCCATGGGCCGAGGTTCTCCGGCGTGGAGGGGTATTCCAGCGGTGAGATGCGATAGACCGGGTCGAGATCGAAGCCGGGGGTTCGTTTGTTCTGAAAGGAGCCTTCGGTCTCGTGATATCGGAATACGAACGGCTCGATCAGCAGCTCATCGAACCGGAGACGTGTGAGCGTGAGATCGTGGTCCACGAACTGCCCGAAGTACGAGCCGCCGGCGGTCATCCCGCTGGTGGAGCGCGTCGTCCGGTCGTCGGTGAAGCGAGGCGGCAGGTCGGCGGGCAAACTGTCGGGACCGCCTCCAATATCAAGCTGGCGTTCATCGTCGTTCTCAAAGTTGATCTGCTCAAGCGGAACGATGCGCAGATACAGCTCCAGGGCCGGCACGGGCACGCCATCGAACGGCCGAGTGTACAGCGGCGCATCCTGGGCGCTGCCGTCGGGCGAGATTGCAAGCATCAGTGCCAGCCCAACCGTTGCGGCTGGCAGGACAGGGCACCTGGCGCGCGGTCTACCGCTCATAGGCTGCCCCCTTTCTTCATTCGGCCCGTGTCAGTCGGACGCGACCCTGCCGGGCGCCGGAATGCTACTGGGGCGGTGATCTTCTTCTTCGCCTACCATACACCACGATAGGCGGCCGACCAAGGCGCTTCGCGGTTTTCGAGGCGGCAATGCGGCCTTTGAGGCGATCCCAGCCTGCCCCGGCAACGAATAACCGGCACTATCAGCGCATCTACACAGATTACCCTGGCGGGACGCAGATCGGTTCCGCTGAGCCTAACGATGGCCTGTAGCACGCCAGAGAAATCAGCGGCGGCCGGATCGACCAAAGTGCCAATCAAGATGACAGGATTGACGGCGGGGCGCATCCTACTCACTGACACGGAGCTTGTTCTGATCGCCCCTGCAGAGGTGCCAATTGGGGACGCGACTGTTGTCGCGGCAATGCGTGGCGAGCGCGAGGCGATCCTTGCGCTGTGGCACGAACATCGGCGCTGGATTGCGGCCGTGCTACTCGCTCACAAATCACCGCATGATCCGCTCGACGATCTGCTACAGGAAGTGGCCATGACCTTGGTCAGCAAGATCAGCAGCCTTCGGGAGCCACGGAATATCCGCGCCTGGCTTCGGACGGTCGCGGTCAACACGGCACGGGCATCAGCCCGGGCGTGGAAGAGTCGGCCGAGGCCTGGGGCCCTTGACATTGATTACGATTGCGGAGCATCGACCGCCGAGGCCGGTGATCTCATCGCGCTGGACGACGAAGCACGCCGGCTGCTCGCGCTGGCCTCGCGGATTCCGGAAGCATACCGCGAGCCGCTGATGCTCAGGGCAGTTCACGGTATGCGCGGCAGGCACATCGCCGAGATTCTCAGCTTGCCCGAAGCGACCGTCGAGACCCGCATCGCACGCGCCCGGCGTATGCTTCGCGAGCTGGCGGTGAAGAGCACAGAGATCGGACCCCGGCCGGCGATTGTCGCATCGATCGCCGGGCACAATGTACAAAGAGGCGAACGATGAAACAACCGCGCGAAGAACTATTGATCTCCAAGGCCATTGACGGCCAGGCAACCCCCGGCGAATGGGACGAACTGACAGCGATGGCCGGCGATGATCCAATGTTGTGGTGCCGTGTCGCCGAGACCCTGCGCGAGTGCACCAGCTTCGCGCGAGCGGTCAACGCGTTCGCGGGCGCCGCCGATGCCATCGAGCTGCCGGCCGATGAGTCCAGCCCCGGGAGATTGGCCTGGACATCGCGGGACACCGCAGGCCGGCGATTCGGCGCGTGGGGTGGATGGGCCGTTGCCGCCGTCGTGGCAGTCACCTGGGCTTTGGGGCTCTTCGGTCCTATGCCAACGAATCAAGGTATCGAG
>JADFIM010000048.1 GCA_022566725.1 Planctomycetota bacterium | reverse complement strand
TCGGGGCTTGGTCGCCGGCGCGGAGACAAAGAGAGCGACGCTATACTGCGATTGATGTTGCCGGTTTGGTACGGGTGATGAGCGAACTCTCCAGCAAGTCGATTCCGTGTCGGCACGTGAGATCATCGACAAGGACGCCCTGTCATGACTGATATTGCTGCTGGGCTGCGAAACCGCTCGTGCGCTGCCCGATGCACGAATTGCGGTTGCGCAGAAGCGGGTGGAACATGATGGATGAATCACAGATCGGCCCGGATCCGTCGCACGCCGGTGCTCGGCGGTGGCCGTGGTCGTCTGCGGGCTATGTCACACTTCTAATCCTCTGGGGGCTCGTGTCGCGGATGCCCTACGTGACCGACTTCGAGTCGATGGGCAAGGACGGCCCGGAATACATTAATTCGCTCGCGCTCGACGAGACCTACAATGTTCCGCCACCCGGCAACATCGGGTTTGTTGTGCTGGCCAAGGCCGCCCAGGTCCTCTGGCCTACGCCTGTGTATGCCTACGCGGCGGTGACGATTGCGATCACGTGCCTGGCGTTGGTATTCGTGTACCTGCTGGGCACGCGGTTCATGCCCCGGCCATTGGCGGCTGTGGCGGCGCTGGCCTTCAGCTGCGACACGATCGTCTGGTTTCACGGGACGCCGATCAAAAGTTATCCCGTTTGGATGGTGGCGTTGCCGGCCATCGCCTACTTCGGCACAGGCTTCATTCGGAACAATCGAACGTCGAACCTGGTGGCGGCGAGCCTGGCCCTGGGCCTCGGGTCGATCGTGCGCAACGACGTGCTGATGTTCGGTGGGCCGCTCTGGGCCGGGTGCCTGCTGCTGGGACGGGCTCGCTTGAGGGATTGGCTGCTCGGCGCGGCCATTGTCGGTGTCTGCGTATCGGTCTGGTTCTTCAGCACGGCCTCACTTCTCGGGGGACCGCGGGCATACCTCCAGATCGTCCGCGCGAAACATGAATTCCACGAACAGCTCGGTGTCGCGGGAAGGGGTTTGATCGACGGACTTCTTCGCAACCTGGTCAAGTACGGCATCTGGCTGATATGGAGCGCGCATCTGGCGCTGATCCCCTTTGCCTATTGCCTGTGGCGATACGTGCGATCGTTGCGCCGCCGTTGGCGCGCCTTGGCCCTGGTGGTGTTGTGGATGCTGCCTTCGTGCTATTTTGCATTCATGATTTCCACGTTCGCGTCTGCCCAGATCTTTCCTTTGACTCTGCTGGTCTATCTTGGAGCTGTCCGCGGTCTGCAGCTCTGGGCCCGGCCGGGCAACAAGATCCTCCCTGTAGTCGGCGGGCTCGTCATTGCGCTGGCGGGTGTGTTGCAATTCAACCTGACCCCTTTGTTGGAGAAATCCAATCAGCGCAACGTCATCATCAACGTGACCTTTCTCAAGTACACCGGCGCTGGGATCCGCAACGACTACAACTATAACTTGGTGGATTTCGGCATGAGCTCATCGCTCAAGTCGGTCGTCAAGCAGCTCCGCCGGCCCGAACCGGTCCCTAAGATCCCGACACGTCGGCTCCAGGGGAAGAATGAGCGTTTGCTCAGATCGGGTGAGTAACGCCAGGCACGGGTGGCCAACTTGTTCGCGGCGACTGACAGGAAGGTGTCCGGCCGGGTGTTAGCCGAAGCGCAGCCCGACCTCAAACGCACCGCTCAGCGCGGGCGGCCGTGACCAACACACCGAGCACAGCCGGTTGATGGGGGTGCCCTTCGGCAGCAGCGTCACCGCGGTGCCCGTCATTCCCTCGATCAGCGGCGCCGAGGTGACGATCCGAGCCCCGCCCTCGCTGATGTCCAGGACCCGATAGCGGATCGCCGTGGGCATATCGTGGTGCCAGCGCACTACCAACTCTGCGCGCGTTCGCATTCGAGAAAAGTGCCTGCGCTCGACGGACGGATCGCCACGATCAAGGCCGGATATGAGAGAATCATGCAGCATGCCATAGGGAATGTCCGATTGGCCCAAGGCATTTGACAGCCGTAGCGTCGCTTTCGAGATGCTTCGGGTGCATCTGTACCGATCAGGCAGGTTTGGCGGGTCGTAGGGAGCAGCATTCTCGACGGAATCGGGCCCGCGGGAGAGCGAGCTGTGCGAAACGGATTCGATGTGATTGTCGTCGGCGTGGGGGCCATGGGCTCCGCGGCCTGCTACCAGCTCGCCGCTCGTGGAGCAAGTGTGCTCGGCCTGGAGCAGTTCGGAATCCCCAACACGCTGGGCAGCTCGCACGGCGAGTCGCGAATGCTGCGTTTGTGCTATTTCGAGCATCCCGATTACGTGCCGCTGCTGCAACGAGCCTGTGACCTGTGGGCCCGGCTCGAACATGACAGCGCTCGCAAGCTGTTGCACACGACCGGCGGCATCTACATGGGCCGGCCCGACAGTGAGTTCATCAGCGGCACGCTACGTTCGGCCGTGCAGCACCGCTTGGCGCACGAATCGCTGGATCACGCCCAGCTTGCTCATCGCTTTGGCCAATTCAACCTGCCGAAGGATTTCGTCGGCGTCTACGAGCCGGGCGCGGGTCTGCTGCTGCCGGAGCGTGTGATTTCGGCCCACGCGGAGCTGGCCATGCGGCGCGGCGCCGTTCTGCACGGCCAGGAGCCGGTTCGCGATTGGCAGGCGGGCGACGACGGCGTGGTTGTCCACACCGATCGTGCGACCTATCACGCCGATCACCTCGTTGTCAGTGGCGGGGCGTGGAGCAGCCGGCTGCTGGGCGATCTCGGCGTCGAGCTGGTGGTGACCCGGCAGATCGTGGGCTGGGTCTGGCCGAAGCGCCCGGAACTCTTTGAGCTGGGCGCGCTTCCCATCTGGGCCATCGACAATCCGCGCCGCGGCCGGCCGGGGCTGCTGTACGGATTTCCGATACTGCCTGGTAGTCTCGGTCTAAAGCTCGCCTATCACTTCCCAGGCGAACCGACGACGCCGGACACCATCGACCGCCAAGCCCTGCCCCCAGATGAAGACGACTTTCGCCCGGCCCTTGGGCGATTCATTCCCCACGCCGACGGCCCGCTACTCTCGATGCACGTTTGCATGTACACCAACACCCCCGATTCGCATTTCATCATTGACCGCCATCCCGCGCACGATCGCGTGACGCTTGCCTGCGGGTTTTCGGGTCACGGCTTCAAGTTCGCCAGCGTGATTGGTGAGGCGCTCGCCGATCTGGCGCTCACCGGCCGGACCGATCTGCCGATCGAGTTCCTGGGATTGGGCCGGTTTGGGTGATCAGAGCATCTGCCCCCGGCAAGCCGGGGGCTACATACAAGATTACTGGCGAATCTGGCCGGTGCCCTGGATGATGTACTTGTAGGTCGTCAGTTCCTCCAGCCCGCAGGGGCCGCGAGCGTGAAGCTTGCCCGTTGAGATGCCGATCTCCGCCCCCATTCCGAACTCATACCCGTCAGTGAATCGGCTGGAGGCGTTGACGTAGACCGTGGCCGAGTCCACCTCGTGCGTGAATCGCTGCGCACCGTCATCATCAGCCGTAACAATTACGTCGCTGTGATGCGTGCCGTAGCGCTCGATGTGGGCGATCGCCGCGGCGAGGTCCCCCACGACGCGAACGGCGAGAATCAGATCGAGATATTCCTCGGACCAGTCGCTTTCCGTGGCCGGGCCGGCCTGCGGGATGAGCCGGCAGGTGTGCGCATCGCCTCGTATTTCAACACCCTTCGCCACCAGAGCTTCGCCGACGCGCGGCAGAAACTCGTCCGCGACCGCTTCGTGTACCAGCAGCGTCTCCATCGCATTGCACACGCCCGGCCGTTGGCACTTCGCGTTCAGAGCGATGCTCATCGCCATGTCCAGATCGGCGGCGCGATCCACATACACATGACACACGCCCTTGTAATGTTTGAGCACCGGGACCTTGGAGTGCTGGGTCACCGCCCGGATCAGGCTCTCGCCGCCGCGAGGGATCACGAGGTCCAGGTACTGGTCCATCTGCAGCAGGGCGTGTACCGCGGCCCGATCGGTCGTCGGGACCAGTTGGATGGCATCGTCGGGCAATCCGGCGGATGCGCCCGCGGCGAGCATCGCATCGAGAATGGCGGTGTTGCTGGCCAGTGCTTCGGAGCCACCGCGGAGGATGACGGCGTTTGAGGCCTTGAAGCACAACCCCGCCGCGTCGGCTGTGACATTCGGCCGGGATTCGTAAATCACCGCCAGCACACCCAGCGGCACCCGCACCTTGCGAATCACCAATCCGTTCGGCCGCCTGGTGACGCTCATTTCCTCGCCGATCGGCTCGCGCAAGCGAGCCACCTCGCGCATGCCCTGGGCCATCGCCTCGATACGCTGCGGATCGAGCAACAAGCGATCGAGCATGGCCGGGCCGAGCCCGTCGGCCTTTGCGGCCGCAACATCACGGGCGTTTGCAGCGGCGATCTTCTCGCCGCTGGACGCGATCCCCTCGGCCATCGCTTCGAGGATCCGGTTCTTGCCCGTTGCGTCCAGGGCCCTCAGCACACGAGCGGCCGAAGCGGCTCGGCGGGACATTTCCAGAATCTGATCGTGAATGTTCATGGTCCCGTCGATGACTGAGCCGGTACACTTGACCCCTTCGGTCTCCAGCAAGCCGCCGCAGCGCCGCAACATGGTCGAGACTTCTTCGAATCTACCGCCACGCCGTGACTGGGTCGATCATACCGGCCGCATTGTCGTCAAGATCGGCTCACGAGTGCTGGTTGATGATGATCATATGTTGGCGGAACCTCGGGTCGCGGCTCTGGTGGCGCAGATGGCGAAGCTGCAAGCCGAGGGACGGGAGGTCATCTGCGTCTCCTCAGGCGCTATTGCGGCGGGCCTGCGAGAGCTGGGGTTGAGCGGGCGTCCGCGCGACCTGCCTTCGCTGCAAGCTGCCGCGGCAGTTGGGCAAGCCCGCTTGATCGACGTTTATCGAAGGCTGTTCGCCGAGCATGGTCTGTCGGTGGCTCAGGTGCTGCTGACCCACGCCGATCTGCGGGCCCGAGAGCGCCACCTCAACGCCCGCAACACGTTCAATCGACTTCTGGGCTGCTCGGTCGTGCCGATCGTCAACGAGAATGACACGGTCGCGGTGGAGGAGATCCGCGTCGGCGACAACGATCTCCTCTCGGCGCTGGTCGCCTGCCTGGTTCGCGCCGATGTGCTGGTGCTGCTGACCACCGTAGACGGGCTGATGACTCGATGTGGCGCCGAAGCAGGGCAGGTGATCGGGACGGTCCCGCGGATCACCTCCGAAACCTACGCCCTGGCGGGGGACTCTGATTCGGACCTGTCCACCGGCGGCATGCGCTCCAAAGTGCAGGCGGCCCAGATGGTCACGCGGGCCGGCGAATGGGCGGTCATCGCCAACGGCCGGGCGCCGGATGTCTTGCTGCGAATCTTTCAGGGTGAACCGCTGGGAACGGTGTTCGAGCCGCACTCGCAGCGCCTGCGCGGCCGCAAGCAATGGATCGCGTTTTTCAATCGTCCGCGTGGCGAGCTGCATGTGGACGCCGGGGCCGTCGAAGCTGTGTGCCGCCAAGGCAAGAGTCTCCTGCCCGTCGGTCTCAAGGCGGTGACGGGGGACTTCGGGCGAGGCGCCCCGGTGCGAATCATGGATACCCAGGGCGTGGAGATCGCCCGCGGGCTGGTGAATTATTCGTCCGATCAATTGCGTCGAATTCTCGGCTGCCGCTCCAGCCGGATCGCCGAGATCCTGGGGTGTTGCGAGCACGAGGAGGCGGTCCACCGCGACAATCTGGCCTTGCGCTAAGGTCAGGCGTGTTTCAGTCCAGCCGAGGCCCCAACCGGCCGATGACTCCTGAAGCGCGCCTCTCAGCCCCGGTGAGATCGCGTCGGCACCTGGAGGGAGCCGGCTGTGGCGAGGAAGAAGACAACCAACAAGACAACGCGCGCCCTATCACGCCGCAAGACCACCAAGACCGCGGCGAAGAAGAAGGCCCGCACCAACAAACAGGCTCCCCGATCGACCACGAAGCGGCCGACCGCGAAGCCAGCGGCCGAGAAGAAGTCCGCGAAGCGAGCGACCAAGAAGCGGCCGACCGCGAAGCCAGCGGCCAAGAAGAAGTCCGCGAAGCGGCCGATTGTCAAGAAAGCCTCGGCTGCACGCTCCCGCAAGAAATCATCGGCCCCGAGCGGGTCCGGCAGTAGAAGCAAGAAGAAGACTGCCGCCCGCAAGAAGGCGCCGGGCGCAAAGGTGAAGACGGCTACGAGAAAGAAACCCAAGACGAAAGCGACTCCAAAACGAACTGCCTCCCGGCGCCGCAGCAACGTGTCCACTCAGGACCGTTCGCCCGAACCACCTCCCATCACCGACTACACCGACCGATCAGAGGTTTCCACACCTTCCGAGGTAATTGAGGAATCGGCATCGATCGCGCCGGCGCCTGTGACTGCCTCCGTGGCGTTGGCCGAATCACCAGTCGAACCCACGGCGGGATCGGTGAGGCCGGACACCGTGGAGACGTCTGTTGATGAATCATCCAATGACGAGGTCAGTGAGCATGAGCCGCATGTCGGCGAGATCAGCGAACCTACGGATGCCTCGATCCAGCAAGCGGACACAGAGGAGACTGCATCCGACGCTGACGCTGGAGGCGTCGCCGACTCGATTGGGCCCGGCGCCCAACCGCGCGACGTAGATCAGGCGTCGGCCGAACAGCCACCCCCATCAGCCGAACCCACGGCTGAGCAGCCCGCGGAGGAGAGTTCCGCCGTGGAGGGCCTTGATGATGCCCTTGCCTCAGAGGTCCAGAGCCTGATGGAGGAGGATTTCGAATCGGTCGAACAACGGCTCGACAACGATTCGCAAGAGCGAGAAGAGGCCGCTGGATCCGAAAGCCCCACGGCCCCAGGCCCGTCCGAACCCAGCGCCGAAGCCGGCACCGCCGTTTCGACGCCCGATGAGCAACGACCAGCCGAGCCCGGCTCTGAGGAAGGGGTGGCAGATCCATCGTCATCGACCGGGGAAGATGTTGAGACCGATGAGTTGAATTCGTCTGCCGCTGCGCCGGCCGAGGGTGCGTCGCCATCGCCACAGGCCGAGGAGTCAACTCCGCCGAAGGATGAGGCTGCAACGGAAGCCGATCCGCAGTCTCCGCCTGAGTCCGACTCTCAGCCTGACGCCAAGAGCGAGGCTAAGCCGGCTGGCTCTGAATCGTCGGCGACGACCGCAGCCCAACCCGCAGACGGCGAGAAAGAGGAATCGCGGCGTCGGCCTGTTGGGGTCGCGGTGAATCTGGCTACGCACGCGGTGTGGTCCGCGGCTGAGCCGCATGTTGTCAGCGTGCTACGGTGGATGAACTCCCCACTGCGCCACGTGCCGCCGTCGGCTCGCCCAGCGGTCGATTGGATCGCGTTGTCGCTGGTCTTCTGGGTGCCCATCGTCTGGCTGATCGCGCTCTTCGCCGTCGGGCGGTAGACAGCCGCGCGGCGTCGCATCTCTCCATACCCACGGTAGGCCTGGTCACTTAAGTGACCAGGCCTGACCCTCGCATTTCAAATGTCCGCCCACATGGGTAGACGACATGCCCAACGACGTGGCAAGTCTGCCAGCCGCGGATGCATATCCGCGGGGATCGGCGAACATCAGCGCCACTGACTCAGCCGCGCGGACGCCCGCCCAAGGACTCGAAAAAGTCATCCTGAGCTTTTTCTGCCCCTCTTACTCCGGGACAACCTCCCAGCCGCAGAAGCCTTGGCAGTTGCTCTGGAGGTAGTACTCGTTTCTCTCAACGGTCCCATCGGTCCACACGCGGTAGAGAACGTGCTGGCTGAATTGTCCCACTGCCGCAACGCCCATGGCCCTCGCCAATGTGTGGACCGGCGGCTCGGCCTTGGCCCGGTGGGCGTAGATGTCAAGCCCCACGAGCACGACCTCGACGGTGAGCAAGCTGGCGATCGTTCGCTGACCGCGGCTCATGATTGATCTCCTGTGATGTGATCCTGGAGACTACATCGACCGAGACGGCGGCTGAGCATGGAAACGCCCGCCGAGCGAAGTATGCAGACGGCAACGCCGGTTCTCCCGACGGATAGAAAAGGGGGACATTAGAAAAGAGATTAGAAAAGAGGGACATTCTACTTTTGCAGAAAAGTAGAATGTCCCTCTTTTGTCCCCTCTTTTGTCCCCTCTTTTGTCCCCTCTTTTGTCCCCCCCCTTTTGTCCCCTTTTGTCCCCCTCTGGTCGGACGACCCGCGGGATGGGTCGAAGCTAGGGGTCACCCGGCGGAAGGATCTTCTTGAGCTGTTGGACCAGCGGCGGAAGATCATTGCAAACAGTGCTCCAGACGACATCCAGATTGACATCGTAGTACATGTGGATCAAGCGGTTCCGCATACCGACCACGTCAGGCCAATCGAGGTGACTTTGTTTGGCACGAGTTGTGGGTGACACATGGCTTGCAGGTTCACCGATGATTTCAATGCACTTTATCAGAGCCAGTACCAGCTTCCGATCGGAGTCTAGATCATCCCGTGTTCTCTTGGCTGTGAAGGACATCGCCTCCTGCGCCGCTTCGAGCATATGCCGCATGCGGACGGTGTCATCGTCAAGCCGCATACTGAACCTCCGCCGCGGCCACGACCTCGTCACGGAAGTAACGGCTCAGGTCTTGGGGCGTGCGCATGTCCACCGGCAGTCCGCCGAGAAGGTTAGAAAGCTCGCGCTCCATCCGTGCAAGTCCGAAGAAGCCCGGCACATGCTCCGGCTCAAACTCCACCAGCACGTCGATGTCGCTGTCGGGGCCGAAGTCATCACGGAGCACCGAGCCGAAGAGTGCGAGCTTGCGGATGTGGTTCGCCCGGCAGAACTCGGCGATGCGTTTGCGATCAATGGGAATCTGAGCGGGCACTGATCAATACTCCGGGTGCATCATATCCGCACAGCGCTCGCCTGCGGCTCGCGGCTAAACAGAACACTGCGGGCTAAGGCGCGCGGCCTGCTCCTCGGCGTGATAGGAGCTGCGCACCAGCGGGCCGGACTCCACGACTTTGAAGCCCCGCCGCAGGCCTTGGCGCTTGAACTGCTCAAACTGTTCGGGCGTCACCCAGCGGTCGACCGGCAAATGATTGCGCGTGGGCTGAAGGTATTGACCGATGGTGAGAATATCAATGTCGGCGGATGATCGCACATCATCCATGAGGTCGAGCACTTCGTCGTCGCGCTCGCCGATACCCACCATGATGCTGGTCTTGGAGACCAGCCCGCTCTCCTTGATCTGGCTGAGGACCTGTAATGAGCGATCGTACTTCGCTTGGGGGCGCACGGTGGGGTGCATGCGCCGCACCGTCTCCATGTTATGAGCGAGGATCGCCGGCCGGGCCTCGATCACGATTTGCAGAGCGTCGGGATCGCCCCTGAAATCACCAACGAGCGCTTCGACTGAGGTGTGAGGACAGGTCTCGCGAGTGCTGCGGATCGTCTGGGCCCAGATCGCGGCGCCGCCATCCGATAAGTCGTCGCGATCGACGCAGGTGATGACGACGTGTGTGAGGTTCATCAGGGCCAAGGATTCGGCGACACGGCGAGGCTCATCGGGATCGGGCGGTTGCGGCCGGCCGGTCTTGACGTTGCAGAATCCACAGGACCGCGTGCAGGTGTCGCCAAGGATCATGATCGTGGCGGTGCCGCGGCTCCAGCATTCGCCGATGTTGGGACACGAGCCCTCCTGGCAGATCGTGTGGAGCTGGTGTTCGTCCACGATCTTCTTCAGGCGGTCGTAACCGCGGCCACCCGGAGCTCGGGCACGGATCCACGGAGGCTTTCGGCCGATAAACAATTGCTGCACGCGGGCGTCAGCGTTGTTCAACACCATGGGGGTGAGGCTGACCGTGGGCGTCGCAAGTCGCCGGGCCGTATCACCACCCAGCGGACGAGGGTGCCGGGCCAGCGTCCGGGCGATGGCTCCGTTGAATATCGGTCCTTCAGCCTTTTGGAACCGTGCGTCGGTGGCAGCGTGAGAGGTCATCGTGATGAAACTCTATTCCATCCAGATATCGGCGGCATTATCCCCCACGAGCAGGCACAAAGCGTGATCCTTCGCCGACCGTCCGGTCCACCACGACGGGGACCGGCGATTCTCCTGTTTGGCGCGGCATCGGGGGCCGCTGGGCCATCGATTGCGCTGGCTGCGGGCGGCCCTCATTATCGGAAAACCCAAGCCCCTTTTTTCGCCACACGTCCGTCCGGTCTGAACCGATAGAAAGGAGCTAACGAATGATAACCAACTGACTTAGGTCGCGCGGCCGCATCAGAACCGGCGCAGTCCGCCTGGATGAAACCATGCCCAACAGGAACCCTGCGCCTCGGTCCACCCAGGCCCCGGCGGCGACTGGGCAGGCGCCGCATCCGAGGTTCCCCTGGCGAGTGGCCAGCCTCAAGGCGCCGACGTGCACCGAGTGACTTGTGCAGAGGATCCCGTGAATCGACACCGTCTCCATTCCGCCCTGTACATGTTTGCGGCGATGCTGTTCGCCATGTCTGGTTGCGAGGTCGATTCGTACTTCGATCTGTCGAAGACCGGTCGTTTCGAGCACATGCCGACGACCATTCCCATTCTTGAGCGGATCGATGTGATCGAGCGGGAGGAAGACCCATGGGCTCGCGCAACCGAAGTGACGCGCGAGGACCTGATCCCCAGCGACCTAACGTATCGGCTCGCGCCGGGCGACATTATCACCGTTGAGATCTTGGAGTTGATCGCCCAAGGGCAGGTGACAACGTCAAGCCGGCGCATCGATGCCGGCGGATACTTCAGACTGCCGGTGCTGGGCGATCTCCGCGCCGCCGGATTGACCCCTCAGGAGTTTCAGGACGAGATTGTACGTCTCCTGGAAAGAGACGTGATGCGCAATCCTGTTGCGAACGTCGTCGTCGAGGAGGGCGCGGGGTTTCGTTATACCCTTTACGGGGCGGTGGCGGGAACCGCCGTCTACGCCCTTCGACGGCCGGATTTCCGCCTGCTCGATGCGTTGGCCGTGGCCGGCGGCGTGCCGTTGACGACACGGAAGATCTATCTGATTCGCCAGATCCCTCTCTCCAAGGAGGTCCTGCCGGTCTTCGACCGCCGCGATGAAGAAGACGTCCAAGGGCCGCCCTCCGTTGACATCGAAAAGCTGATTGAGCAGCTCCAAGAGAATCGTGATAACAGCATCAGCCCGGCCTTGCTGCGGCAAGAGGGTGAACCGTTGATTGATATTGACGAGTTAGAGCCGTTACGAGTTCCTAAGCAGCCGGGCGCAGAGATCGACGAGGTGACCATCCAGCCCCTCCTGCTACCGACAGAGCCGGCCAAGGGAGATCTGTATATCTATGTCGAAGAACGCGGCGAGTGGGTTCGGGTGCCGCCGGATGTCCCAGCCGTCCCTGCCGTTGTAGCCGTGGCGGCTGCTCAGCAGAAACTCATCGTTGAGCGCGTCATCGAGATTCCGTATGACAAGCTGAAGCAGGGCGACAGCTCATACAACATCGTGATCCGGCCGAACGATCTCATCTACGTTCGGGAGCCGGTGGTGGGCGTGGTGTACATTGACGGTGAGATCGCCCGGCCGGGCGTATACACGCTGCCGGCCAACAGCCGGGTGACGCTGAGCCGTCTTGTCGCCGCCGCGGGCGGTCCGGGGCCCCTGGCGGTTCCGGAGCGCGTGGACTTGACCCGCATCGTCGGCAAGAGCCGTGAGGCAACCCTGCGTCTGAACCTGGCGGCCATTCGACAAAAGACGGAGCCGGATCTGTACTTGAAGCCAGATGACCATATTATCATAGGAACGAGCTGGATTGCGACACCGCTTGCAGTCCTCCGCAGCGGGTTGCGGATTACTTACGGTTTTGGATTCTTGCTGGACCGCAACTTCGGCAACGATGTGTTCGGGCCGCCGCCAGGGAGCCGCCTGGTCTTCTAGTGCCGGCCTTGCCCTAAGGCAGGACGGCGGCCAGTCGGTGGATGAGCTGATCTATGATGAATGGATGGCGGGATTCGCCCGAACCAAACCGGGTGCAGAACCCGTAGCAGAGGGGTGTCAGGGCCCGGTGGGGCCTACGGGCGGTCACGCCGCTGAAGAATGGACTGGTGTCGCCCTTGCTCCGAAGGAAGTCGGTGCCCGCCGCCGACGCTTTGAGCTGATGCTCTCATCAGATGAGCCTACCGGCAAGGTCAAATAGGAGGGGTTGATGAGTAGCCTGTCCCGCGATGATCCGCAGGCCGGCTCGCAGCTACCCGTGAGGTCGTTGGAGTTGCAGCAGCCGCGTCTGGACGCCGGCCAGCTCCGCGGGCTGGCGATCGGCGGCGCGATTGTGCTTGGGCTGATGCTCTGGCTGTTTTGGCACTTCTTTTCAAGGCAGTTTCGCATTGCGATCCACCATCAGGCCGACTGGGGCCATACGTTGGTGATTCCGCTGATTGCCGGGTATTTCGTGTATCTCAACCGGCACCGGCTGCTCGCCACCGGCTTCAAGACCACTTGGGTCGGACTGATTCCCATGGTGCTTGGAACGGCGTGGTACATGTTCTGCTGGCTCGGCCCGATCACGCTGCGCCACCATAACCTCCAGGGAGCTGGGCTCTCACTCACGTTGTTCGGCATCGTGTTGCTGTTCTTCGGCTTCCGGGCCACGGCCTTATTATTGTTCCCGCTTCTGTACCTGTGTATCTTCGGTCAGGGGATTTCCGACCGGTTGATGAACTACGTCACCTTCCCGTTGCAGGATATCACGGCCCGCGGGTCGTACATGTTCCTGTATCTGATCGACGTGGACATCGAGCGCAGGGGAAACATCCTCACGATCTATGACGACGGGGTGGCCAAGCCGCTGAACGTTGCCGAGGCGTGCTCGGGCATGCGAATGCTGGTGGCGTTTCTCGCGCTCGGCGTCGCGATGGCCTACACCGGGTTCAAGCATTTTTGGCAGCGCGTGACCTTGGTCCTGATGGGCGTCCCGATCGCGATCTTTGTCAACATCCTGCGCGTGTCCACGCTGGCGCTGCTCAGCCTGATTGATTCAAACTTCACGGCCGGGGACTTCCACACGTTCATCGGGCTGCTCTGGCTGGTCCCGGCGCTGCTGATATATCTCGGGATGATTTGGATCCTGCGGCACCTCATCATCGAGGAAGAGCCCTCAGGCGGCGGCCCACAGTTGGCCGCAGCGGCCCCGCCCAACGTACCAATGCGGTCCGAGTCGTGATGATGGTCTTTGATCGGCATTCCAAAGCTGCTCTGGTCGTGGCGAGCCTTACCCTCGCGGTGTGCAATATCGGGTTTCGAGCCGGCATCGGCGCCGCCAACGCATACCTGCAGAAGGAGCCGGTCCCTCTACGCGATCAATTACGCAGCATTCCGAAGCGCCTCGGGAAATGGCAGGCGATCGGGGAGGACCGCGAGTTGACGGTAGAATTCGAGGAGGCGCTCGGCACGCCACACTATCTCGACCGAGATTACGTTCTTGACACCGGCGGACGAGTCCGGACCTGGCTACGGGTGCATATTGCCTATTACACCGGAATGATTGATGCCGTCCCGCATGTACCGGACCGGTGCTTGGAGGTGGCCGGTTTGGTCAAGATGGGCCTGCCGGTAAATCTTGACCTTCAC
>JADFIM010000244.1 GCA_022566725.1 Planctomycetota bacterium | reverse complement strand
CGGTGGTGGTGACGGGTGAGATGGTGGCGGGGATGGCTCCGGGGTCGGTGGTCGTCGATCTGGCGGCGGCGTACGGGGGTAACTGCGAGCTGACTCGCGCCGACGAGACGGTTGTCGAGCACGGGGTGACGATCCTGGGTCCGACCAACCTGCCATCCGCTGTGCCCTATCACGCCAGCCAGATGTACGCCAAGAACATTTCCACGTTCCTGCTCCATTTGGTCAAGGACGGCCGGCTTGTGGTGGACATGGAAGACGAGATCACTGAGCAGACGCTGCTGACGCGTGGCGGCGAGATTGTGCATCAGCGGGTGCGCAAGCTTCTGGATCTTGATGCCGGCACCGCATCTGCGGCTGCGGCATCCGGGCAAGGGGGCACGACCTGATGTCAGATTCTGTACTACTACTCACCATCTTCGGGCTGGCGATGATTGTGGGCTTTGAGATCATCACCAAGGTCCCGCCCACGCTGCACACGCCGTTGATGTCCGGGGCCAACGCAATCTCCGGCATTACGATCATCGGCGCTCTGCTCGCAGCCGGACACGAGGAAACCTGGCTGACGGTCGTCCTGGGCGTCTGTGCCATCGCCTTCGCCACCATCAACGTGGTCGGCGGCTTTCTGGTGACCCATCGCATGCTTTCGATGTTCAGGAAGAAGGGTTAAGCGCGTGCCTGCGGAACTCAGGAACATCATCTACTTCGTCGCGGCGGCGATGTTCATCTTCGGGATCAAGGGGCTCACCCACCCCCGTACCGCGGTGCGGGGCAACATGCTCGGTGCGGGCGGCATGTTGCTGGCGATCGTCGTCACCTTGATTGATAAGGAGATCCTCGGCTGGCAGTGGATCATCCTGGGGTTGGTCCTCGGCTCGTCGATCGGCGGGTACCTGGGGGTGAAGATCCAGATGACGGCGATGCCGCAACTGGTCGCCTTGTTCAACGGGTTCGGAGGGGCGGCGTCGGCGCTGGTGGGTGGGGCTGTGATGCACGAGTTGATCAGCAAAGGTGAGTCGATCACCACGCAGGGGGCGGTGGCGATTGCGGCAACCGGCCTCATCGGGGCCGTGACCTTCTCCGGCAGCATGGTCGCGTTCGCCAAGCTCCAGGAGCTGATCTCGGGCAAGCCCATCACCCATCTGGGTCTGAAGGCTGCCAATGCTGCCTTGACGCTGTTGGGACTCGGCCTCGGGGTGATGGTGGTGATGAATCCGCAGGCAGCCTGGGCCTACTGGCTGCTGGTCGTGGTCATGTTGGGCCTCGGGGTTTTGCTGGTGCTGCCCATCGGCGGGGCGGATATGCCGGTCGTCATCACGCTGCTGAACTCCTATTCGGGGCTGGCCGCGTGTGCGACGGGGTTTGTGCTCAACAACATCGTGCTCATTATCGCCGGCTCCCTCGTCGGCGCCTCCGGCCTGATCCTGACGAGAATCATGTGCGTGGCGATGAACCGGTCGTTGACCAACGTGCTGTTCGGGGTCATGGCTGAGGTCGGGGACGCCCCCAGTGCCGACGAGATCTATGCAGGGAAGGTGAAGTCCACCACGCCCGACGAGGTCGCGATGCTGTTCGACGGGGCCCGCCGCGTCCTGATTGTCCCCGGCTACGGCATGGCCGTGGCCCAGGCTCAGCATGCGGTCCGCGATCTGGCGGGCCTGTTGGAGTCGCGGGGGATCGACGTGGAATTCGGGATCCACCCCGTCGCCGGGCGGATGCCCGGGCACATGAACGTGCTGCTGGCCGAGGCGGATGTTCCCTATGACCAGCTCAAGGAGATGGATGAGGTCAACTCGACCATGGAGCAGGTGGACGTGGTGATGGTCATCGGCGCCAACGACGTGGTGAACCCCGTGGCCCGGACCGATCCCTCAAGCCCCATCGCTGGGATGCCGATCGTAGACGTGGACAAGGCCAGGACCGTGGTGGTGGTCAAGCGTAGCCTCAGCCCCGGGTTCGCCGGCATCCCCAACCCGCTGTTCGCCGCCGACAACTGTCTGATGATGTTCGGCGACGGCAAGAAGATGGTGCTGGAGCTGGTCGGCGCCCTGAAGGCTGGGTAGGTGATATGAGCGAGGCCTTGCCCGGGAGGGTGAGGGATTTACCCGCGTGTGTGTCGCTTGCCTGCCCTGTGGTGGGCTACAATCCTTGGGTTTGATCCCCGATACGAAAGGTTGTGCAACTGGTGACCCCGGACACCTCGACCGCCCACGGGCGCATAGGAACCAAATCGCTTGGCGCCGTGGCTATACGCTTCTGCGGCGACTCCGGCGATGGCATGCAGCTCACCGGCGGCCAGTTCACCAACGCGTCGGCGCTTTTCGGTAACGATATCGCCACCTTCCCGGATTTTCCGGCTGAGATCCGCGCTCCTAGAGGCTCGACCTACGGCGTATCCGGCTTTCAGGTGCAGTTCGCCAGCACCGAAATCTACACCCCCGGCGATGCGGTCAACGCCCTGGTGGCGATGAATCCCGCCGGGTTCAAGACCAACATCAGCGACGTCGAGCCGGGCGGAATCGTCATCGTCAACGAGGACGAGTTCGCCAAGGGCAACTTCCGCAAGTGCGGGTACGAAGACGGCTACAACCCGCTTGAAGACGACGAGCTGAACCGCCGGTATCAGATCTTCAAGGTGCCGATGAGCCGTCTCACTCGCGAATCGCTCGCCGACATGGGTATGGGCGCGAAGGACATCGATCGCTGCCGAAACATGTACGCCCTGGGCATCGTCTATTGGCTCTACGATCGCCGGATCGAAACCACGGTTGACTTCCTCAACGAGTACTTCGGCAAGCAGAAGAACAAGCCCCAGATCGCCGAGATCAATGTGCGAGCGCTGAAAGCCGGCTACTACTTCGGCGAGACGGCCGAGCTGTTCCCGGTGCGGTATCACGTTGCCCCGGCCAAGCTCAAGGCGGGCAAGTATCGCAAGATCAGCGGCAACGAGGCGACGGTCTTGGGGTTCGTCACCGCAGCGGCGAAGGCCGGCAAGAAACTGTTCTACGCCAGCTATCCGATCACGCCCGCGTCGGAGATCATTCACGGTTTGGCGCGGCTCAAGCACTATGGCGTAATGACCTTCCAGGCCGAGGACGAAATCGGAGCCGTCTGCGCTGCGATCGGCGCGTCGTTTGCCGGTGATTTCGCCTTGTGTGGAACGTCCGGTCCGGGGTTGGCCCTCAAAGCCGAGGCGATCGGTCTGGCGGTCATGTTTGAGCTGCCGCTGGTGGTGATTGACGTGCAGCGGGCCGGGCCGGCCACGGGCATGCCCACCAAGACCGAGCAGGCGGACCTGCTCCAGGCGATGTTCGGCCGCCCCAGTGAATCGCCATGTGTGATCGTTGCCCCGCGCAGCCCCTCAGACTGTTTCGACATGGCGGTGGAGGCGTTCCGCCTCGCCGTGCACTGCATGTGTCCGGTGCTGTTCCTCTCCGACGGCTATCTCGCCAACGGCGCCGAGCCCTGGCTGCTGCCCGATCTCGACGCCATCCAGCCGATCGAGGTCAACCACCCCACGGAAACGAACAATCCCGAGGGTCCATACCTCCCGTACAAGCGTGACCCCGAGACGCTCGCGAGGCCGTGGGTCGTGCCCGGCACATTCGGTTTGGAACACCGGATCGGCGGCCTGGAAAAGCAGGATGTGACCGGAAATATCTCTTACGACCCCGA
>JADFIM010000047.1 GCA_022566725.1 Planctomycetota bacterium | reverse complement strand
ACGACGGCAAAGTCACGCGATACTCCATCGGCGACGGGGTGTACGCGATCTGCATCTATCGCGACCAGGAAGGGAAGCTCTGGCTCGGTACGGTTGAGCACGGGGTCTATAGGTTCGAGGATGGGAGCTTCAAGCCGTTTCGGCCCCACGAATCGAGCGAGTAGCGAGACGTTCTCATTCGTCAGTACCCATCAGATTGTTCGCTTTCGTCGGAACCCGGTCTCAATGAACTTGGACAAGCTCGAACAAGCCACGGCCACACCTCCCGCCGGCAACAACGGAGGTCGCGCCTGCGCAAGCTACGGTCGGAGAACGGCTTTCCGCGATGTCGAGGCCGGCGCCGGGCGTGTCTGGGCGTCTCCGGGTGGTTTGGGGCGTGTCTGAGCTTGCCGGTAGCACGGGTGGCGTGCGCGGAACTCCTGTGGGATGGGCGTTTGCGGCTGACCTCCCAGGACTAGACAACGGAGGTCGCGCGCAAGCATCTGCTGCGCAATCGGTTACAAACGCCGACCTCCATGTTATGAGAGCGTGAGCGGGAATCGCTGTAACCGCATATCCTGTTTGCAGTTAGGAAGATACGGCGAATCCGCGGCGCGGCAGAATGCGGCAAAACGCGGCAAATCGGGGCGCGCCGGCAAGCCTGGACAAGCTCCGGGTTGCGTCCGGGCTGACTCCACAACTGTGGCCGACAATGGACGCCGTTCCCCTTTGCCCCAGGTGAGGTCAACCCAAAGCGCAAACCCCCACGCCACCCCCACGTTGACCACGGCGCCGAGCAGCAGGAAGATTGCAAGAATGGCCAGGCGTCGCTTCATGGGGCGTCCGCTATGGTCTGACCCTCGATGTCATCAACCTCTTTGCCGAGACGGCCGCGTATCTTTCCTCGGTCGAGGTAACGGGGTCGCCCTTCGCCTCATCATCTTGCGAAGATCACTCTCAACGCCGGCCACATCGCCGGCCAAGTCGGCCAGTCCACTGAAGAGCTTCTCCCAGTCCGACCCGGCAGCACTCTCTTCGGCGGCCTTCTTGAAGATCTTCCCAGCCTCACCTTTCAGAACAGCCATTGGGTAGCCTCCGTTTGGGGTTTAGCGTGTGGCCAGTTTTCTGGTCTCAAGGCTCGTCCGGCGGCCCGCATCATCCGGCACCGGCAGCGCCGAGGAGCAGGAAAGCGAGGACGAGGCGCAGTCGGCGCTTCACGAGTAGAAGCCGCCCAACGGGATGGAGGCTCAGCTGCGGGTCGGCGACAGCGACCCGCCACGCCGGGGATTGTACGACCGGCAGGCGAGGAAGGGACCGCGAAGGCGGGCCACCGATGCCAGAAAGTATCAGTCATCACCTCCCGCAGGTTGACGGTTCGAGTCCGTCCGAGTTGGTAGAATCAGGCTCTGGAGGAAACCATGAAATCTTCGACGAAGGGCTTTCTGTTGGGGTTCGTCAGCGGCGTCGGACTGACGCTCGTCGTGATCGTCGGCGGGTTCGTCGCGCTGATGCTGGTGGGTCGGGCCATGATGGGCGGCGCAGTGGCCAACGCGATGCCCTCTCCGATCATGCCGGCCATGGACAGGCTCACGGTGTACGGGCAGGCCGATTACGACTGGAATCTGAAGACGCTTGACGGTGAGGCCGTCTCGTTTGAGAGCTTCCGCGGAAAGACCGTGTTGTTGAACCATTGGGCCACCTGGTGCGGTCCGTGCGTTGCCGAGATGCCCAGCCTTGCGGCGTTGCACGAGTCGATCGACCGCGACGACGTGGCGATCGTGCTCGTGTCGACGGAAGACGCGCACACAATTCGCTCGTTTCTCGAGCGCAAGGGGCTGAGCCTCCCGGCCTACGTGGCCGAAGGCGTGCCCGCCGTGTTCGAGACTCGCGGTATTCCGGCCACGTTCATCCTCGATCCCGCGGGGGCCATCGTCTACTCCCATGTTGGCGCCGCGAACTGGAACAGCGACGGTTGCCGTGAGTTCCTTAACGCAATTGCAGACTCATGATCCGCCGCTGCTGACACAGCGGCAATCGCGAATCAGTCGCGCAGCAGATCGGCGCCTTCCTGGTCGCGGCCGGCGCGCGTGAGGGCGTCCTGTTTCAATACTCAGCCTATCCGCAAGTCGTGTCCCTGCAAGCACCTGAGCCCTCCGTGGGTAGCGTGTCGTCAGCCGTACCCAGGGCTTCTGGCACGGTACAGTGCGGGGATGTTGAGCACACCATGGCAGATGATGCTGGTGGCCCTCGCGCGTTTAACGAGTGACCGGCGACAGTAGACCCAACGTGGCTGAGATGAAGAAGCGGGTTTCTGGTAGAAGTGACAACGCCAAGAAACCATCCGAGTCGCAAGAGCAATGCGCCTCTCCCGAAGATCTTCCCTGCATTCGCTGCGGGTACAACCTGCGTGAGCTATCCCCGGATGGACCGTGTCCCGAGTGCGGAACTCCGATCCATCGCTCGACACACGGCGATCTGCTCTCGGCGGCCGATCCTGCCTGGCTTACTCGCGTCATTCGGGGACAGACACTCGTCTATGCTGCCCTTGTCACCTGCCTGGCCACGATCGTCCTTTTGATTCCTTTCTTGGTTTCGCAGGTAGCTATGGTGGTATTGGATACTGTGGCACCAATTTTGTTTCTGCTGGCAGCGATCTTGCTTCTGCTAGGTATCTTTGCCCTCACGACGCCTGACCCGCGGCTGACCCTTACCGAGCAACCGGTCGTCTTACGCCGGATCGTGCGCGGGGGGGGGATCGCGGGGCTTCTGAGCGGCCTATTGCTCTACGGTCTAAAGTTACTTGAAGCCGCGGGTGGTGGAGTGGATCCGCTTGTCCACAGCATCGCCCGGTGGACATTCGGGTGTGCGTTGGCGTTTACGTGGGTGGCCGGAAGCTTTTACCTCGCGCGCTTGGCTGAGCGAATCCCAGATCTGAAGCTAGCGAAACGAACTAGGTCGACGGCACAACGATTCGCGGTCTGCTTGGTGATCTACATGCTGGGCGGCGCGGTCCTATTCAGCGCTCCGACACCGAGCTTCGAGTTCAACCTGATCGCCAAGCTCCTCGAAGTGATCGCGGTCCTTGCCTTCTATGCCGGTTTGTTCTACGCGCTCTCATTGATGAGCGTGTGGTTCAAGTACCGAAAGCCCATCAAGCGTTGCCTGCTCGAGGCCCGCAAGATGGGAGCGTCGTAGCGGTCGTTGCTTCAATCAACCCCCCGCGCGTCGCTCGTCAGGTTCATTCGCAGCAACACCTGGCTCTCGTAGCCCGGACCGAAACAGTAAGCTCGCTTGATCCGAAGGTCCATATCGAGGGCGTATGGGTCCAGAAGTCAGCCCAAGCCGAAGTCGTGATGCGTCAGGAGCTTCAAGGCGGTGTGAACTTCATCTCCGCCGCCCATCGCATGCGCGTATGGGTCCAATACTCAACCCAACACATCATGCCGCTTTCCGGTGGTAGTAATTCAGCATCCCGCCGAGCCGTTCGCGCCGAAGCACCGGCCCGGACAACTCCCCCACTTCCAATTCGGGAGCGATGAGCGCATTGTCAAGTCCCTGGTGATTCCGCTCTGCGTGATAGTGCCCGACGTACTCGCTGATCGCCATGCGCAGATGCCTCTCGCCGATGATGATCAACCTGTCCAGGCATTCTGACTTGATCGATCGCACGAACCGCTCAGCGTAGGCGTTGAGGTCGGGGCTCCGCGGCGGCAAGCGGACCGGCGTGACCCCCGCCGCTCGCAGCGTTTCGCGGAACTCCCGCGTATATAAAGGATCGCGATCGCAGATCAGATATCGATGGTCCGATAGGAAGCCGATGGCAACATCCGTCAGATTCCGGGCGATCTGTGTCATCCAGACTCCGCTCGGCGCGGCCGTGATCCCCGCAACTTCGATCTTCCGTGTTGCCAGATCCATCACGAAGAACACGAAATAGCGCGTGAGCCCTGTCCGCGTCCAGATCTCGACGGTGAAGAAGTCGGCGGCGGCGATCGCTCCCCAATGTGCGCGCAGGAAGGTCTTCCAGGGAAGATGCTTGCGACGCTCCGGCGCAGGGTCAATACCGTGCTCCCTGAGGATCCGTCTCACCGTGCTTTGGCCCACCCGATGTCCGAGATTCGCCAGCGCGCCTTGGATGCGTCGGTAACCCCAACTCTTGTTCTCTTCGGCCATCTGCACGGCCAGTTCACGGATCCGCTGCATCACGCCGGGTCGCCCTGGTCTTCGCTTGTCGCTTCCGTCGTACTTCCTCGCAATGAGTCGATTGTGCCACCGCAGCAACGTGTCCGGCGTCACAATCGTGCAGGATTCGGACAACAGGCGCCGGCCGAGCACCTTCGCCTTCGCTGCAAGCCGACGGCGCTGATCATCGTTGAGAAGCACACGCTTCTTGCCGAGCTTTTCGCGCAGAACACGATTCTCCTCCCGAAGATACTCAATCACCTGCTGCTGTTGGCGAGACATCCAGCCGGCAACGATCACCGCCAACAGGTACCATGGAGCCATTCGCATCCGCCCAGCGTACCCGTCTGATCGGCCAATCTCGGCTGTCCACAGTCTTCCCACCGTGCCGCATCACTCTGGTACGTGCTCGTTTACAGTTGGGCTGAATAATGAAACCATACGCCGTCGTCGAGCGGTTCATACGCTCGATGAAGAGCGAGTGCACCCGGAGAATTCTCGTTCCGCTCGGGCTCGGAAGCATGCGGCGCGAGTTCGCGCTCTTCGTCGTGTGGTTCAACGAGCATCGACCGAGCCAAGCCCTCGCGGGCCGAACTCCGCGAGAAGTGCACGACGGCGTGCGTCCGGCAAATGCAAAGCCTCGTTTCGAGCCGCGCGCCCGCTGGCCGAGACCAAGTGGATGTGCATCGCCGCCGGCAAAGATCAGAGGAAGGTGCGGAGCCAGGTTCACTCTTGTTGTTGGCTATCTGGAAGCCAGGGAGCATCTGCCGGTCGTTGAGTTGCGCCGAGCGCGTAGGGTTCACTTATTCAACCGAAGAAAAGAGCTACGCCGCCCGACGGTGATATGAACGCAGAAGTCCGCCGAGTCGCTCGCGACGTTCGACGGGTGTGGTGGCGTCTCGAGCTTCCCCATTGCTCTCGAGATAGCGATTCCCGAGACCTTGATGCGGCCGTTCGCGGTGATAGTGCTCCAGATACTCATCGATGGCATTTCGTAGTGAGCTCTCGCCGAAGAAGATCATCTGATCGAGGCATTCTTCCTTGATCGATCGAACGAAGCGCTCCGCATAGGCGTTCATGTTCGGCGACTTCGGTGGAAGCCTGATCGGCTGAACACCGGCCATCTTGAGCAGCTGTCTGAACGCCTCGCAGTACTTGGTGTCTCGATCGATGATCAGGAACTTCTTGTCTTCGAGGAAGCCATCGAACGGATCGGTGACGTTCTTGGCGATCTGCATCATCCACGCCGTGTTTGGATTCGTCGTGATCCCGCCGAGGTGAACTCGTCGTGTGGCGAGATCGATGAAGAAGAGCGCATAGTGCGTCACGAGGCCGCGCCACGTGCAAACTTCCACCGTGAAGAAATCAGCGGCCGCGATCGACTTCCAATGGGACTTGAGGAACGTGCTCCAGTCGCCGTTCCTCGATCGCTCCGGAGCCGGCTCGATACCGTTCTCCTTCAGAATGTTTCGCACAGTGGTCGCGGCGATCGTGTGCCCCAGCTCCTTCATCACACCCTGTATACGCTCATAGCCCCATCTCCGATTCTCCAAGGCCATGCGTACAACGAGCTGGCGAATGTCGTCGGTTAGTCGAGGTCGACCTGGCCTTCGTCGACGGCTGTAGTCCCACTTCATCGCGACGAGCTTGTGATACCACGCCAGGATCGTGTCTGGCGCCACGATGCAGGCCACCTCACGAAGGAGCTTGCGTCCCAGCGCCTTGCCCTTCACCGCGAGCCTGCGTCTTTGATCATCGGTGAGCCGCAGTCGTTTGGTACCGAACAGTTCGCGCTGGACTCGATTCTCCTCCATCAGATACGCGTTGATCAGACGCTGGCGCTCATTCATCCAGCCAGCGATCGCGATCAGCACGAGATCAATGGGTTGGAGAATGCTGTACATGACCGTAGTTACTCAGTGGAGCCGTTGGTTGCTGCTTGGATCTTCTGCTTCATCCTCTGGCGCACCTCCCGACGAATCGACCGCAACGTCGCCCTGTCGAAGTGTCGCCTGAGTGCCCGGTTCTCCTTCCGAAGACGACGGATGTTGCGGGCTCTCTCGGGATCGATCAGGTGGCCGAGGAACAGCGCCAGCAATCGCATGTATCCAACCTATCGCGCGCCTCCTCGTGCGCCCTCAGATGTCAGCTTGTCAACATCGGTAACGCGGAGGCAGCTCGGCCCGTCGGTCGTAATCTGGCTGCACAGGCCCGCCTCAAACTCACAGCGAATAGTGCGTTACACATCGTTTGAGTATTTGCAGGGTACGAGATACGTTGGTCTTCAGTGACAAAAGCGCGCCGTGAGCAGCCCATCGCCATCGGTATCGCCCATCGGCAGGCCGAAGGGGACGCCGCAGGCGGAAGCGCGCTCGTCCGACCGATTACTCCGTGGCATGTATGCCTTGGCCATGGACATACACGAGCGATGTCAACCGGTTAGGCCACGCTCGGGGTCGAGCGTATCCTGAAGTTCCTCCGGATTCCAAATACTCATGCACTTCTTGCTCAAAGCGCATCTCATCGGAGAGAATCCACAGTTCACCCGACGTAGACCCCAGCACCCATCCAAGGATGACCATGAGCGGAAAGAGTACAAGAGCTCGCAGGTGTCGTTTCAACCCAGAATGCACTGAAGGCACCTTCGCTTCGGCCCCACATTCCGGACAGATGCGACTCGGAAGTGAGCGCAGCGGATATGCGCACCTATAGCAGCAGCCGCGACTCCATCGTCGCAGCGGCCTCACTGTGGAGGAATAGACTGCCAGGCCCAACCCCGCTCCTCCAACTAACCCCATTAGTGGCACCAGGAACAAGAGTGACACAGTACTCGCCGATGTGAATTCCTTCCAGGAGAATCCCACGCCTTCATTCCATGTTCGGAAGACGTTGTAGGCATAGAACGCGACGACGCCCGATAGGGCGCTTGCCCCTGCTTGATAAACTTGCGTGACTTTGCTCGGCGTCGATTGCATTCCAGGGGCGAACGTCGGGACAGTTACCGGTTTCGATCACATCAGCCGCTGGCCGAGGGTGTTGGCGGCGGCGGATCGGCGCGCTTGATGTTACGCGAGTTCAGGCCGGTCAGCGGAAAGAGGGGGGGCTCGCCTTCATGTTCCTGCGGCGCGGGGCCGTCCGCCGGCGGCGGACGGCTATGATGGACCATGATGCCCGGACCAAAGGCCATCGCGTTGACGATCGCCGCGGCGGTGTTGGGTTGCGCCGGTGGATTCGCGGCGCAACAGCCAGCGACGCAACCGGAATCGGATACCCGTGGCGGCGTCGCCGAGGATGTCTACCAACAGCCGCAGCGCGCGCTGGATTCGCGCATCGATGCGGCGAAGCTCACCGAATACGACCCTCCGCCGCTGCCGAAGCAGGTCATCCAGCCGATGCCGGCGACCTATCGCATCGCCACGCAGCCCGGCCAGGTTCCGATCAATCACGATCACTGGCTCAAAGCGCAGCAGGCGATCACCAAGGGCCTGGCGTACCTGCAATCAAATCAGGAGCCAAACGGCGGATGGATGAGCAAGGTCCAGGCAACGCCGACCGATCAACCCGACAAGCCATCGCCGATCGCGGTGGCGGTGACTGCCTTGGCCGTCAAGGCCTTCATCCAGGCCCAACCGCAGAGCGTCGGCCAGGCCCGATTCCTCAACGCCGTTCGTTTCATACGGTCCGCACGACGGGATGACGGCTCGTTCGAGGGCGGCGCGCTGACCAACTACGTCACCTCCTCGGTGGTCATGGCCCTGGCCAGCATCGACCGGCACGACTTTCACGATGAGCTCGCCGATGCGGTCCGCTGGCTGCAAGTCAACCAGTGGGACCACGGCGAAGGACTCAGCCCCCGGCAGGACTGGTTCGGCGGCGCCGGCTACGGCGATCGCGGCCGGCCGGACCTCTCCAACACCCAGATGATGCTCGATGCGCTGCACGAAGCCGGCCTCAGCGCCGACGAGCCGGCCGTCCAGCGCGCGTTGGCCTTCGTCTCGCGCGCCCAGAACCTGCAAGCCACGAACAAGGCCGAATGGGCGGGCAACGACGGCGGATTCGTCTACACCCCGGCCAACGGCGGCGAATCGTTGGCCAGTGCATCGGCCGGTGAGGGTCGATCCGGTCAGTTGGTTGCCAGCGGTCAGCCCCGCAGCCTGCGCAGCTACGGCTCCATGACCTACGCCGGATTCAAGAGCATGTTGTACGCGGGCCTTTCGGCGGATGATGTGCGGGTCCGTGCCGCGTTCGACTGGATTCGCCGCCACTGGACGTTTGATGAGAATCCCGGCCTCGGCCAGCAAGGTCTGTTCTACTACTACCACACGATGGCTCGAGCGCTGCGGGCAGCCCAGCAGCACATCATCACGGACATCGACGGCCACAAGCGCAACTGGCGCGAAGAGCTCATCGACGCGCTGGTCGCCCGCCGGCGTGATGACGGAAGCTGGAAGAACTCTGCCGACCGCTGGCTGGAAGGCGAACCGGTGATGGCCACGATCTACTCCGTGCTCGCCCTGGAAGAGGCGCTCAAGCCGACGCTGGACGCTGAGGAATAACCAACGCTCACGCCTCGGTCGAAGACCTGCGCGTGGAAGTCGTCGCGCCCAGCACGATCGTCCCGCGGATACTCATCCGCGGCTTCGACGATGAAGCCCATGCAGTATTCCGGACGGTCATAGCCCCGGATGGATATCCGGGGGGAAATTGGGCCCGCACCCACTTTGCCGCTCACTGATCGCTCGCGTCAGGCGACTCTTCGGCCTCCATCTGGGGCGCCGTCCCAGACCAGCCCGTTCGGCCGACGGTTGGCCCTTGGCTGCCGTAACGGATACGCGCCACGGAGCGCGGGCAGACGAGGTCGATCCGGCGGGTTCGCTCAATCTCCAACGTGACCGGCTTACCCGCGGGCCTGGTGAGGCGCAGGGAACTGCCCGGGACCAGCGTGATTGACAAATCGGTGCTCCGTCCGGCACACGTCATCCGCTGAATCACCAGGGCGTCGTGGCCCTGACAGGTCACGACCACTTTGTCGTCGAGCAGCTCGATGTGCATCCCCTCGCGCTGGACAGTTTGGGTCACCTCAAGTTGCAGCGTCTCCACCGGCTCATGCTGGGCGTTGAACACCGCCACGTACCGATCGGTGTAATCAACCAGGTACCCGGGCAGCTCGCAGACCGGTGAGTCGGACCCGGCTGGATTGGTCAGCTCCAGGACGACCGGCCGGCCGATGTACCGTTCCAGAATCGGCTCGTACGCGTTGCTCACCGCGCCCACCAGGGTCTTTCCCAACTCGTCAATGCCGCCCCGTTGGCTCTTGATCGCGCCGCCGACCGGGCTGGTCCGACCGACCTGCCCCGCCGCCATGCCCAGCGCTTTGGTGAATGCGTCACGGACGGTGTTGACGATGTTGCGCAGCCACCGCGCCAACCGGCGAAGCAGTCCGGGCTCGAAGCTCCGACGGATTTGCCGCTCTCGATCACGCCGTTCGGCTTCGGTGAGCCCGTACACCGTCCGGCAGATCGCTAGGCAATTCGACAGCTCATCCTGGAAGATGAGCAAACTGTTCTTGGCCAGCCCGCGGCGGGTGTGATACGGGGCATCGAACTGCAATTCGAGCCCCTGGCTGGCCACCGACAGATCCCCCCACATCGTCCGCCCGTCAACCGTCAGGTAGGTCACGTGATACTTGTCGATCAGCTTGAGGCACTTGTCCTTCTGCCGAAGTCGCAGCAGCGCTCCCACGATCGCCACCACAAAGACCAGCAGGATCGTGAGCCAAAAGACATCATCCAGCCCGAACCACGCGCTCGATTCGCCGGGTTGGTCTTGAGCAAGGATGAAGCACCGAATCATGCCTGTGGTCTCCGAGTATTCAAGTTTAGCCGCGGGCCTCGGGCCCGCGCGTCATTCCCTCGGCGGCGGCTAATCCTGGTGACAGCAACCGGCTGGTCCAGACCAGCAGGAGCGTTGCGGTGGCCAGGAGGATCGCTCCGGTCGCCTGGTGGGCCGTGGTCAGCGCAACTTCAACGACACCGATCGCAGTGCCCGGGTCGCGCGGCCCCGTCGGCACCACAATGAACGACCCGACCCCAAGCACGACCTGGAAGAGCATCGTGAGGATCAGCGCCACACCAATGCGCTTGACGATCGGCTGCCGGCGATACATGCCCCATGCTCTCACCCCGCAAAACAGCACCATCGCCACCACCAGCGTGGAGCCGACGAAGCTGTGGCCGTGCAGCAAACCCATCAACAACCCGCGCGGAACATCCGGCACCGGTTGGAGATGCCGAAACAACGCGCCCAGGACGATCTGCACCCCAATCGCCGCCAGTAGCACGATGCCCAAGGTCCGATCGGTGCCGGCGGTGGCGGAGGATGCGGCTGGGCGGTCACTGACCCAGGTCGTGGAGGTTGCGGCTGCAATCACGACCAGGGTCGCAAAGACCGCCTGAGCGAAGAGGCCGTGGATGATCGCCAGCACGATGCTTTGTTCGGTGACGCGCGTTCCGCCGAGGATTCCCTGGACAATGACCGCAAGGACCGTTGCGACCGCCAACCAGCGTAGCCAGCTTCGACGATCAACCATCCACAAATGAATCGCGAGGATGATCGTTGTCAGCCCAACGAGCAGGCCCCAGAGCCGGTGCGCGTGCTCGACGAACGTCTCCACGTCCCGCTGCATGAGCGAAACGGGAAACAGGACCAACAGATGCCCTTCGGGGATCAGCCATCCCTCGACGGCCAGCCCGGCTTCCAGACCCGTGACCACACCCCCGGCGATGATCAGCAGCAAGATCGTGATGGCCGTTACCCCCGCCAACCCACAGGTCCAGTTGACGCGGCGAATCTCATCACCGGCCGTTCTCTTGCCCATAGCGGCCCCGGCGCCGCCCAGCCCGGTCGCAGCCAGGAGAAACCCGATGATCCACCCGACCGCCGACGGAACCAGTTCGCCGGGCTCCCCGCCGCCCAGGAGGCTGAGCAATATCAATAGATTGACACCCGTCAACAGCCCGCCGAGGACCACCCCACCGATCCAGCCACGCCCGGCGTAGCGCCCGGCCAAATAGCCCGCAGCCGCAAGAAGGGCTCCGATGATGGCCACGACCAGCCACACGGGAACGGCGACCGGGGGCATGGCGGCGATGTAGATAACCGTCCACATCGCCAGGATCGCCGCAAAGCCGATGGCCAGGATATCCCCCCCATGCGATGCCTTGGACCGCTCGCTCATGCCTGGCAATCTACGCGAATTGCCCATCCTCGCGTGCTCTCGACGGCTTCGGCGACTCCGTATACTATGTGACGAATATCACAATCACCACGGCCCCAGCCAGCCGAGCCGGACACCATCCAACATTGCTTGTCCCGGTTGGCCGGGCATGCTCCCTTGCCTCCCCGGAGCCGGCGTACACGCATGAGTCTGGTGACTTCCACTGCAGAGAGCCCGGCCGCGGCCGGCACGCACGCCTTGAAGCGCAGCCTGCCCAGCCTGTATTTGCAATTGACCAAAGCGCGACTCAGCGCCATGGCGGTCCTGACCACGGCGGTGGGTTTCGTCATGGGCAGCACCCAAGCGATCGACTGGCCGAGGATGTGGTGGACGATCGCGGGCACTGCCCTCGCCGCCGGCGCCGCCAACGCACTGAACCAGCTCGCCGAGGTTCGGCGCGACGGGCTGATGCGGCGCACGCGCGATCGCCCGCTGCCGTCGGGGGCCATGGGCGCGATGCACGGATTCGTCCTTGCGATGGTGATGGCGTGCACCGGCCTGGCGATCCTTGGACTGCTGGTGAACCTGGCGGCGGCGGCGCTGGCCTTGCTGACCATTCTCATTTACATCCTGCTGTATACCCCGCTGAAGACCCGCACCATATTCAACACGCTGGCCGGAGCGGTCTGCGGCGCGATCCCGCCGCTGATCGGTTGGGTCGCCGCGGGGCAGAGGCTTGACGGCGGCGCGTGGATTCTCGCGGCCCTGTTGTTCGTCTGGCAAATCCCCCACTTCTTCGCCCTGGCCTGGCTGTATCGCGACGACTATCTCCGCGGTGGGTTCCGCATGCTTCCGGCGATCGACCACTCCGGCCGGCTTACCGGCATGGTTGTTCTGCTGGGAAGCCTGGCCCTGCTGCCACTGGGTTTGGCGGCGACGGTGTGGGGACTCACCGGCTGGGTCTACGCGGTGGGCTCGATCCTGTTGGGCGCGTGTGTATTGGGCCTTGGCGCGCGGTTATGCGCACGGCGCACCCAGGCCAACGCCCGCCGCGTGTTCCTGGCCAGCATCATCTATCTGCCCATCCTTCTATGTTTGATGGTGGTCGATCGAAGCCCATCGCCGGGCGATGCGCCGGAATCGTCGGCGTCGGCCGGCGTCGCCCACCTGCCGATGAGCGTGGCAGCGAGGGAGCATTCCGGTTTCCCCGAAAAGTAGAATGTCCCCTTCTGCCTCGAATCAAACGAGATTGTTCACCTTCCGCAGCGCCGGCTGGGTGCTTCTGCTTTCGGGCCTGTTCACGACCGCGATCGTGGTCTGGGCGCTGGCCGGGGCGCTGTTGCGGCCGGGCCCTCCGCTCGTCGGCGACGGCAGAAACGTTGACACCTACGGCTTCGATCTGACCACCTGCCTCGTTGTCCGCGATCAGATCGTGGCCGGCGGATTGCGCAAGGATGCGCTGCGGGCGATGGTCGATCCACCCACGATCCTCGGCGACGAGGTCACGGACATCAACGCCAAGCTCTATGGCAAGTACCTCGTGTCCGCCGATCGTGTCATCGGTGTGACCGTCAACGGCGAGTCCCGCGCCTATCCGATCCAGATCCTCAACGTCCACGAGATCGTTAACGACACGCTCGGCGGGGTCCCGATCGCGGTGACCTACAACCCGCTTTGCGACAGCGTTGTTGTTTTCGAGCGCCATGTTGGGGGCGAAACACTTGAGTTCGGCGTCAGTGGACTGTTGTACAACTCGAACCTGCTCATGTTCGACCGCAGGCCCGACGCCCAGGGCGAAAGCCTGTGGAGTCAACTGTTGTGCAAAGCGATTGCCGGGCCGGCCGCTGAGTCCGATCGGCGCCTGCGGGTCCTGCACGCGTCATTGGTTTCGTGGGCGGACTGGCTGAGCCGCCATCCCCAAACCACCGTGCTCGACCTGGACGTGAAGATGTTCAAGCGGTACCAGGAGACGCGGTACGATGAATACTTCCAATCCAGCAAGCTGATGTTCCCGGTCGATCCACCGCCGCCGGCCGACGGCCCAGCCTCGAAGGATCGGGTGCTGGCCGTCGAAGCCGACGGTGTGCGGCGAGTCTACACCGTGGCGGAAGTCGCCGAGCGCGCAAACGCAGACGGAACATGGACGACCACCCTCGGCAACAGCACGCTGCACTTCCACTACCGCGATGATCCCGAGACGGTTGTGGTGACCAGTGAAGGCAGCGACGCCGCGCTCCAAGTCATCTACGCGTTCTGGTTCGCCTGGCACGCGATGTGGCCG
>JADFIM010000243.1 GCA_022566725.1 Planctomycetota bacterium | reverse complement strand
GCTTGGTAACGAAGTTGTAGATGCCGCCCTTGCCATCCTTGTCGCCCGGATACCAGTTCTGGATCGTGGAGTACTTGATCGTGGCGTCGTCCAGCGCGATCAGCTCGACCACCGCCGCGTGGAGCTGGTTCTCGTCGCGCATCGGAGCCGTGCACCCTTCGAGGTAGCTGACGTAGCTGCCCTCGTCGGCGATGATCAGCGTGCGCTCAAACTGCCCCGTGGACAGCGCGTTGATGCGGAAATAGGTTGACAATTCCATCGGGCATCGAACACCCTTGGGTATGTAGGCAAATGAGCCATCCGTGAAAACCGCGGAGTTGAGCGTGGCAAAGAAGTTGTCCGAGTACGGCACCACCGTCCCCAGATACTTCTGGACCAGATCGGGATGCTCCTGCACCGCATCGCTGAACGAGCCGAAGATGATCCCCAGCTCGGCGAGCTTCGCCTTGAAGGTCGTCGCCACCGAGACGCTATCGAAGACCGCATCGACGGCCACGCCGGCAAGCGCCTCCTGCTCGTGAAGTGGTATGCCGAGCTTCTTGTAGGTTTCAAGGAGCTTGGGGTCCACCTCATCAAGGCTCTGGGGGCGATCTTTGTCCTGCTTGGGAGCCGAGTAGTAGATGATGCTCTGATAGTCAATCGGCGGGTAGTGGACGTTTTGCCACGTCGGCTCGGTCATCTTCAGCCAATGCCGATACGACTTGAGCCGCCATTGCAGCATCCACTCGGGTTCGTTTTTCTTCGCCGAGATCAGCGCGATGACGTCTTCGTTGAGGCCGGGCGGAAGGCTGTCCGTCTCAATATCGGTGACGAAGCCGTACTTGTATTCCTGGCTGGCCCAGGTCTCGAGTGTGGCATCCGTAGCAGTGGACATTGGGCGTTACTCCAAAGGTGAATCAGTGCGTCAGCACCGTTGCCGAGGCCCGGTCGCCGAACCGGCTGCTCGCTGCCGGTGTCAATTCAGCGAGCGTCTCATCGCACACGATCTGGGCCAGGGTCACTTGATCGAGAAACCGCAAGAGGTTCTCGTGAACCCGGCGAATGCTGCCCTTGATCCGGCACGAGGGCTCCAATTGGCATTTCGGCTCATCCTCATCGACCCCAACGGGGCAACACAGCGCCAGTTGGACCGGTCCTTCAATCACCTCGAACACCTGGGTCAAGGTGATCTCCGAAGGCGATCTGGCCAACCGGTAGCCGCCGCTGGGTCCGCGTGTGGAAATGAGCAGCCCCCGAGCGGTCAACAACTTCAGAATGTTCCTTAGCACCGGCAGCGGCAGGTGAAGCTGTTCGGCTAAATCACGGGCGCTGCAACTGCGGGTGCCCTGCTGAGCCAATCCCGCCAGAGCGACCAGGGCATAGTCGGTTTTCCGAGTTAGCAGCATATCGGACCGTTTCCAGGGGCCCCAGGGCCGTTTCCGTCCGCGAAGGGTACCAATTCAGTATCGTATATGTATAGCCCCAAGTCCGTACTATTTCAACCTGCACGCCAGGATCGGCCTGCCCAGTTCGCCGAGGGGCCCATGCTACCCCTACGCCCCGCCCCTACCGCCCGGGCGGCGCGCGTGCAGAATGCGCCCAAGTCGCCGCCTGCCAGGCCGTACAATCACCCGCGACGTGTACGAAACCTTCGAGCACACCGCCGACCTCGGGCTGCGGGCGGTCGCCGCTGACCTGGACAGCCTGTTCGCCGAGGCGGCTCGCGGGCTCTTTTCGATCATTGTGGAGAACCTCGATCAGGTGCAACCCGAGTGCAAAGTCTCCTTCCACATCGAGGGAAGCGATCCCGCCTATCTCCTCTTCGACTGGCTCAATGAGCTGCTGGTCACCTTCGACACTCGACATCTGCTCTTCGCAGAGTTCGACGTTCATGTCACCGACCAAGGGGTCCAAGCAACGGCCGCCGGCGAGCAGCTGGACACGAATCGCCATCACCTCGACCATGAGATCAAGGCGATCACCTACCACGGCCTGAGCGTGGTACGGATCGACAACGGCTGGCAAGCCGAGGTCATCGTGGACATTTGACCGACATGTCGCATCACCATGCACTGCTTCTGTCGTTTAGCCGCTGCTCGAAGCGCGGCGCGACGCACGGTCTGTGAACCGCCGATAGACTCACGCACGCCTCTACCATTCATACAGATCACGACGATGCCAGGCGCAAGATTTCAAGGCAAACTCGAACAGATCGATGCGTGCTGTTGGAGGATTCCGCGCGAATACAAGCCCGGGATGCGCGTGGACGGGCTGATCTACGCAGACGAACGGCTCATCGACCACATCAAAGCGGACCAGGCGCCGGAGCAGGTCGCCAACGTCGCCTTTCTACCCGGAATACAAGGCGCGAGCCTGGCCATGCCGGATATCCACTGGGGGTACGGCTTCTGTATCGGCGGTGTGTGTGCCACTGATCCCGACGAAGGCGGGGTCATTTCGCCCGGAGGCGTGGGGTACGACATCAATTGCGGGGTGCGTTTGATGCGGACCAACCTCTCCGAAGAAGAGGTCAGGCCTCGCCTCAAAGCGCTCGTCGATCAGTTGTACCGAGATATCCCCGCCGGCGTCGGCCGATCGGGGAAGTACCACTTCAGCCCCGACCAGCTCCGGGAATTGATGCGCGACGGTGTGGGCTACCTGCGCAGCCGGAACCTCGCTACCGACGATGATCTTGAGTGTACAGAATCGAGCGGCTGCATTGATGATGCCCAACCGGGCTACGTCAGCGACCGGGCGCTGCAGCGAGGAACCAGCCAGTGCGGCACCGTCGGTGCGGGCAACCACTTCCTGGAGGTCCAGGTCATCGATCGAGTCGTCGATCCGGCTAAGGCGGAGGTGATGGGGCTCAAAGCCGGCGGGGTGTGTGTGTTGATCCACTCCGGGTCGCGCGGCCTGGGATACCAGGTCTGCGACGACGCCCTGCGAATGTTACGCGACGCCCCGGCGGAATATGGCATCGATCTGCCGGACCGGCAGTTGGTCTGCGCTCCGATCAACAGCCCGCAAGGGCAGCGCTACCTCGGAGCCATGCGAGCAGCGGCGAACTACGCCTTTTGTAATCGTCAACTGCTCATGTGGCAAACTCGCGAGGTGTTCGAGCGCATCTTTGACCGGCCGTGGCGGGAAATGCAGATGCAGCTCGTCTATGACATCGCCCACAACATTGCTAAGTTCGAGGAGCATCAGGTCGGCGAGCAGCGCAAGATCGTCTGTGTTCATCGCAAGGGCGCCACCCGGGCGTTTCCGCCGGGCAGCGCCGACATCCCCGCTCGCTACCGTGAGATCGGCCAGCCCGTGATCATCCCCGGCGACATGGGCCGAGCCAGTTGGATCCTCGCCGGAGCGCCCGGCAGCATGGCGAAGACCTTCGGCACCACCTGCCACGGGGCCGGCCGGGCCATGAGCCGCACCGCCTCGATCAAAGAGGCCCGCGGCCGACGCATCGACCAGGAGCTGGCGGCCAAGGGCATCATCGTCCGAGGTCGAAGCTGGAAAGGCCTCGCCGAGGAGCAGCCCAAGGCGTACAAGGACGTCGATATCGTCGTCGACGTGGTTCATAACGCCGGACTCTCCACGAAGGTCGCCCGACTGCGCCCGATGGGCGTGATCAAGGGCTGAATGTCCGCACGCTCCCCGCCTCGCGCACAAACCCGGCCTGAATGCAAGTACCACATCCGCGCGCGCGGCATCTTTGGG
>JADFIM010000046.1 GCA_022566725.1 Planctomycetota bacterium | reverse complement strand
GCGGCTGGCGTCGCGAGGCGGCGTCGTAGAAGGTCACCGTGAGACGCCGCCTGTTCATGGTTGCGATCTTCCTGCTCCTCGGCGCGGTGCTCAACGTCGCCGTGGCGTGGGGATGTGCGGCTTGGCTGGAGCCGGTCGTATACAAAACCACCGGCCTCGGCGGGCGCATGCTGTCCTCGCGAACTGCTTGGTGCGAAGCTGACCGCACGATGTGGTTGGTCACGCTGAGCAAATCAACCGGTGCACGTCGTGTTGAAACGAGGGTGCTGAAGGTGAACGCCGATCCGTCCGTGTGGATCGCCGCAGTCACACCACAAGAGTTGGCCGATGTCGGACTGCCGCGATGGAGCCACTTGTTCGACGGCCTGCCCGGACAAGTCAACCGCCTGACAGAAATCACGCAAACCGCACGAGGTTGGCCGATGCTCGCCATGCGGTACGAGCGGTGGTCGCAGGGGAAGCCGTGGCGTTTCCCCAACCCGCGGCCGCCGCCGGTCGTTGGCATGGTCGGTGGGTTTGACTTACGCTGCGTCTGGCCGTCAGGCCCCAACGTAATTCTTCCGCTGCAACCGATCTGGGTGGGCTTTCTCGGCAATACCCTGTGCTACGCGTCGGCGTGGTGGGGTCTGTGCTCGACGCCCGCTCCTATCCGACGATGGGTGCGGCGAAGGCGAGGCCAATGCCCCACCTGCGGCTACGATCTCCGCGGCAATGTGGCGGAAGGCTGCCCCGAATGCGGCTGGCAGCGCGCGGCAGTGTCGTAGAATGTCACCGTGAGACGCCGCCTGTTCACGCTTGCGTTGTTCCTGCTGCTCGGCGCGGTGGTCAACGTCGCCGTGGCGTGGGCGTGTGCGCTTTTGTCTCCATTGTGGTTCGGCGAACGAACCTCACTTGAGGACTGTGTGAGGATCTGGGAGGAGTACGCTCCGGCAGATGCTCCTTCCTTTGAAGGGCCGCAAACCGACGGGATTGGCATCGGAGTAATGAATTCCAGCGCGTACGCGCGCGTTCCCGCTGGAGTCCTTCGGGTAGGAGAGACGCGCGCGGGTCTGCCCTTGAAATCAGTGCGGGGAGGAGGTGCCTGGACCCCACCGGCTGACATGTCGTATCGGTGGGCCATTCGTGTGCCAATTGGCCACTTCTCGGTTCCTTACCGACCGATCATGGTCGGGTTTTTCCTGAACACCCTCTTCTACGCAGTGATCCTTCGCCTACCGTTGGAATTACGGCAATTCATCCGCCGCAAACGCGGGGTGTGTGTCGCCTGCGGCTACGATCTGCGCCACGCCGATCACGACGCCTGTCCGGAGTGCGGGGCGGCCATTCACCTCCAACGAGCAGTGGCCCCAGGAATTGTGCAGTAGCATTCGACATAGGATTCGATACAATCGAAACGATCGATACATTGGCGAGCGGGCGATCAATCGGTTCGGATGGTCGTGGTGGATTCACCTCCCCGTGATCCCGCCACACTCGGTGGGCATGAATAAAGGGAGCACATGTCCGAGCAATCTCCATTGACGCTGCGATCCCATCAGTTGGTCGGAGGAATCATGCGACGAACTCAATCCACGTGGTCAAACTCGACTGTGTCATTCGTTGTTGCGACTTGGATGGCGGTGGCATGTGCTGACCCTGCCGCGGCCCACGACTCCTGGCTGGTCGCAGGTGCAAACACCGCCAATGCCGGTGAAACGATCCGTCTCGCAGTCGTTACCGCGGAAGTGTTTCCCGTCAGTGAGCATGCAGCCGAGCCGAAGCGCATCACGGAGTGGGCGGTCATTCATGCGGGTGACAAACGCGAAGTGTCGTCGTTTGCAATCGAAGGCATGGAGCTTGCGGCTCGATTCGAAATGGATCAGCGAGGCATACATGTGATTGCAGTGGCGCTGCATCCGCGTTATATCGAAATTGAGTCGGCTGATTTCAATGCCTACCTGGAGGACGAACACGCCGAGGCAGCGTTGGCCGCGCGACATGCAAACAACGAGCCGGAGAAGCCTGGGCGCGAGCTGTACACCAAGCTCGCCAAGACCTTTGTCGAAGTAGCCGACGATTCGAAGGACACGACCTACCGGCAGCCGGTCGGGCATCCACTTGAGATCATTCCCTTGTCAAACCCGTGTCGCTGGAACGTCGGTGACGAAGTCCTCGTGCGCGTACTGCGAAATGGGCAGCCGGCTGCAGGCCTGCGTGTCTCGTGCGGGCACGAGGGATTGCCACCACATACATATGTTCAAAACGTGATTACCGACGAGGATGGTGTCGCGCGGATCAGGTTGAACCAGCCGGGCCTGTGGTTTGTGCGTACACACACAATCAACGCCGTCGAACGGCCGGGATCCACAGCAGAAGTGGACGCATCGACTGGCGAACGCGCATCGGCTGACTGGGAAAGCTTCTGGGCGTCGATCACGTTTCGAGTTACCGGTGTTGAATGAACAGCGGGTGGCGATGCCGCGCTCGCAACCGTTGATGCGCAACCTGTTGGCAATGCACAGTGTTGCACAGCGAAGCACGACGGTTCATCAAAGCGGGCGAAGGGACTCGAACCCTCGACATTCAGCTTGGAAGGCTGACGCTCTACCAACTGAGCTACACCCGCAGTAGCGTCGATGATAGCCCCCAACGACAGGTGATTCACCTCGCGAGGATGCCCGGGCTCCACGTCGGCGCGACAGTGCACAAGAATCACCGGACTGCGGCGTCACCCACAGCAAGGGCCGCTTTCACCTCGTCAAAGGGCACCTGCACCCGCGGGTCCTCGGTGACCCAGTCGTAGATCACCTTGCCGTCTGCGGCGATGACAAACACGGAGCGCTTGGCGACGCCCTTGAAGCCCTTGAGGTCTTCGTGCAACGCGCCGTATTGTGAGCACACTTGCTTGTTGAAATCCGAGAGGATCGGGAACGGGATGTTCTCGTCGCTGCGGAAGCGGTCGGTGACGAAAGGGCTATCCACACTGATGCCGAAGACCTTGGCGTCCAGCTCCTGCCATTGCCCCCAGGTATCGCGCATGTGACACATCTCGTCGGTGCACACCGGGCTGAACGCGAACGGGAAGAACAACAGGATCACTCTCTCCCGGCCGATGTGGGTTCCGACGTCGATCTTCTCACCCGGCTTGGCGGGCAATTCAAACCCGGGGGCCTTGTCGCCTTTACGTATGCTCATGGACCGTCTCCTTTGATTTCCCAGGAGTGTACCAAGCAAGCCACCGGAGTTGTAGCCCATGATGAAGATTCGGCTTGTTGAGAGGGTCGTGCCCCTGCACCTTCAGGCGGGGCTATTATCCTCCGCCCTTGGCGATCCGGCGATGGAGGAGCCCCGCACCGTGCACGCGACGGCGAAACCGACGACCCTCCAGCAGCTGCGCGAGAGTGGCTGGCGCTCCAAGCCGGTCAAAGACGAGATCTACGACAATTTCATCGCCGCCCTGGCCCGCGGCGACGAGCTCTTTCCCGGGATCATCGGGTTCGAGGACACAGTGATCCCGGAGATCAACAACGCCATCATCGCCAAGCACGACATGCTCTTCCTGGGCGAGAAGGGCCAGGCGAAGAGCCGGCTGATGCGGATGCTGACGCGGTTTCTCGATGAAGAGCTGCCCTATCTGGACATTGAGGGCTGCCCCGTGCACGAGGATCCATACCGGCCAATCACGAAGATCGCCCAGGCCTTCGTCGCTGGGCACGGCGAAGACGAGATACCGATTGCCTGGTGGCCGCGCGAGCAACGGTATGCTGAACGACTCGCGCCCGGCACCAAGTTCGCTGACATCATCGGTGAGATTGACCCGGCCAAGCTTGCGGGCGGCGCCAGCCTCTCCGCCGAGGAGGCTCTGCATTTCGGGCTCATCCCCCGACTGCACCGCGGGGTCTTTGCGATGAATGAGCTGCCGGACCTCGATGAGCTCGTGCAGGTCGGGCTGTTCAACATCCTCGAGGAGCGCGACGTGCAGATCCGCGGCTATCCGGTCCGCTTCGATGTTGACGTGCTGATCCTCTTCTCAGCCAACCCCATGACGTATAACCGCTCCGGCAAGGTGATTGCGCAGCTCAAGGATCGCATCGGCTCAACGATCCAGACCCACTATCCGCGGCAGCGCACCGCCGGCATCGAGATCATGAAGCAGGAGGCGCGCGTCGAGCTGAACGGGGAGTTCCCCGTGATGATCCCGCCATTCATGGAGGAGATCATCGAGCAGATCAGCATCTGTGCACGCAAGAGCAAGTACGTCGATCAGCAATCCGGCGTCAGCGCCCGCCTCAGCATCGCCAATTATCGCACGATGATCGCCAACACCAGGCAGCGCGCGGTGCGGCTCGGCGAGCGCCCGGCCGTCCCGCGGATCAGCGATCTGGGCCATCTCTATAGTTCGTGCGTGGGCAAGCTCGAACTGGACATGATGGGCAGCCACCAGATGTCCGAGCGCCAGGTGATCGATTCCATCGCCGCCGAGGCCATCAAGACGGTCTTCGAAGAATACGTGGACGAGCATGGCCTGGACGAGATCGCCGACATCTTCGGCCGCGGTGTCAAGATCGAAGTCGGGGATATGCTGCCGTCGTCGAATTACGCCCGGCGGCTGAAACGGGTCCCGCCCGCCTGGGAAAAGGCGTTCGAGGTCAACCCCGCCAAGTCCCCCGCCGTCCGCGCTTCGTGCGTGGAGTTCGTCCTGGCCGGGCTCTACGTCACCGACCGCGTCTCACGGTCACAACACCACGGCCGGATCACCTATGAAATCACGTAATTCAACATTCTGCGATTAGCCGCGGGTCGAAGATCCGCGCGTGGCTGTGCAAACAGCCGCTCAACCGTGGTGTCCGATCGGTGAAACCGAAGCACAACATTCGCGATCCCAATCCCCTCGGCGGGATCATTCACACCTACCAGGGGTATGACCCCAAGAGCTTCCCGCCGCCGACGGCTAAACCGCCGGACATGGTCTCTTCGGCGTTCGAGCACCTGCTCATGTACGGAAGCATGCGCCGCTTCACCGAGGAGGAACTGGCCCGGGCCGTCCACCTCGATCCCAGTCAGATCAAGGGCCTCGGCCCGAGCATTGACGCCCTGATCGCCATGCTCCTGGAGCGCAAGCGCAAGATCCTTTGCACCTACGAGACTGATCGCGTGCAGGACACTGCCCGGCGGGCGTACCACGATCTGGCCGGACAGATGCAACCGCCGCCCCACTTGCGAAACCGCTTCGAGCGCGAAGTGCGCGAGGAGCAGATTCGCGACCTCGAAGCTCTGTGGTACCGCGTAGGCGATGAGCAGTCGCGATTTGCCAGCCGACTGCTCCATCTCGTCGAGCGCCTCGGTGAGAAGTACCAGATCGACGAGCTCGCCGCCAAGTACGAGTTCACCGGCACCAAGCCGATGACCGTTTCCGAGGCCCTGGCGATCAAGCAGGAGCTCGAAGCCATCGACCGGCTTCTTAAACAGCTCGAAGAAGCCCGCGAAACGGCGCAGATCGGCATCATCGACCTCGAAGCGCTGGCCGAGTTCGCCGAGCCCGGCGATATCCAACAGCTTGAGGCGCTGGGGCAGCAGATTCAGGACTACCTGCGTGAGATGGCCGAACGCCAGGGTCTGGAGTTCACCGCCGAGGGATATCAGCTCACCCCCAAGGCCTATCGGATCTTCCAATCAACATTGCTCCAAGAGATCTTCAGCGATCTTCAGGCGGCCCGCAGCGGCCGGCACGCCGGCCCCATCATCGGTGACGGCGCCGTTGAGTTGCCACGGACCAAGCCTTATGAATTCGGAGATTCGCCCGCTCACATGGACATCCCCCAGTCGATGATCAACGCCATGATCCGCACCGGCCCCGGCCTGCCTGTGCGTCTGGGCCCCCAAGACATCGAGATCCACCACACCCGCAACACCCCCAAGTGCGCGACCGTCGTGGTGATGGATATGAGCGGGTCGATGCGTTACGACGGCCAATACATCAACGCCAAGCGGATGGCCCTCGCCCTGGACGGATTGATTCGCAGCGAATACCCCGGCGACTACCTCCAGATCGTCGAGATGTACACCTTCGCCAAGCCCCGGCATATCTCGGAGGTCCCGGCCCTGATGCCCAAGCCGGTGACACTGTATGAATCGGTGGTGCGCCTGCGAGCGGACATGAGCGATGAGCGCATCACCGAGTTCGACATCCCCCAACACTTCACCAACATTCAGCGCGGCTTGCAGGTCGCCCGTCAGTTGCTCACCGCTCAGGATACGCCGAATCGACAGCTCATCCTGATCACCGACGGCCTGCCCACCGCCCACTTCGAGGCCGAGCAGCTTTACTTGCTCTATCCACCGCATCCCCGCACCGAACAGGCCACGATGCGCGAAGCACAACTCGTCGCGCGCGAAGGCATCACCATCAACGTGTTTCTGCTGCCCAACTGGGGTCAGACACATGAGGATGTGCAATTCGCTCACCGCATGGTCGAAGCGACCGGCGGCCGTGTCTTCTTCACCGGCGGGACCGACCTGGACCGCTACGTCGTGTGGGACTACGTCAAGCGCCGCCGAAAGATCATCGCGTAGGCTAGCCGCGGGTGGCAACCCGCGGATGGTCCGCCCGGCTCGCTCGAATCTCAAACCGCAGATTCTAAGTCTCGACCCTCTTTCTCAAAACGGCGACTCGAAGGCGCTCGGATAGTGGCGCAGGTGGGGCTTTGCGCCCTTGGGCCAAACGATCGCCACCGCGTCGAACCGGATCGGGCGGTCACGAAACCGCGGCATCTTCGCCAGCCGGCTGGCCAGCCGGGCCATGCGGTACTGTTTATCGCGGTTGAAGCCGACCTCGGGCGGGGGTTCGGCGTCGGTGCGGGTCTTGACCTCAACAATCACCAGAGTTTTTCCGTCGGGATCGAGGGCGATGAGATCGGCCTCGTCTTTGCCAAGGGTGTAGTTGTGGTGAAGTATTCGGTACCCATGCCGGCTGAGCCAGCGTGCCGCAAGGCGTTCACCCTTGTCGCCGAGCGTACCTCTTCGAACACTCAGCTTGCGCAGCAGCCGTATCATCGGCCGTAGCGCAGCAGTGCAATGCGATACAGGCGATCGGCCATGTCGTCCAGCTCGTCGTAGATGCCGCGATCAAGCAGCGAGTTCACGTATCGATCCCATTCCTGCTTGTTTCGGCGTTTGCGGATATCCTCACCCAGTCGGCGTTGCACCTGCGGATCATCGTAGAGCGTTATGCCCGGCGGCCGGTCCACCGACACGACGTTCAGCCAGACCGTTGCCGATCCCTGCGTGAAAGGCTCGCTGGTTTGGCCGGGGCCGAGGCCGGCCAGGACAGCCTTCATCTGCTCGCTGACTTCGATGTCGCTGATGCCGCCATCGCCCATCTTGAATGTCTCCCAGACACCGCCGTTGGGAAAGCCGAGCTCATCAGCGATCTCGGCGAACGATTCACCTCCGGTCAGCCGATGCTTCACCTGCTCGATGAGGTCGGCCTGGTCTTCGGTGCTCAGCCGAATCCTGGCCAAGGTGACGGTCGCGGGTGGGTTGAACTCGTCGTATCGGCGTTGATATTCGCGCTCGATATCTCGCCAGGAGACGATGACGCGAGGCTCGATCTTTCGACGGCGGAGCTCGTTGACAAGCAGCAGCTCTTCTTGTCTGCGCATGTAATCCTTGAGGGTCCCGTAGCCTTCCTCCCGCAGGCTGGATTCGATGCCGAAGCGCGTGCCGCCGCCGCGGCGAATCACTTCCTCCTGCCAATTGCGGATCAGCGCGAAAAGCCCCTGTTGTTGCGCGACGGTCAGCGACGCCTCCGCCTCGGCCAGAATCAGCGCGTCCAACACCACGTCACGAAGCCACGAGGTCACGATGGCCCGGAGAACCACCTCGCGCTGCGGGCCGGTGGTCTGCTCCGCAGCCCGCCGCAAGCGCTCTTCGATCGGTTCAAGAAACTCGTCTGCGAAGATCGGTCGCCCGTTTACCTCGCCGACCAGACTGTCCACAATGATCCGTTCGCCCGGCCGGCTGAACCTCAACAGGGGCCGAGGAGCCGGCCCGTCATCTGAGACTGGCTCCGCGACCTCTTGGGGGAGATCGCCGGCGGAAACGGGCCCAGCCGTCGCTTGCGGAGGGTTCTCATTCAAGGCCCGCTGGGGTTCGCCGGTGGCTGTCCCCTTCGGTTTGGCGAACTCGGCGATGGAGACGGGGCGCATGGCCATGCCACGGTCATTTGACTGCGCGCAGCCGACCGCGCCGATTGAAGCGATCATTCCAATGATCCACGCGCGAATTGCATGTTTGGTCTGGATCGTCGCGATCATGATGATTTTCCGCCCACGCACTCAGCAGCGCTGTCGATTGTACCGTATCGGCAGGATATACTCTGGCCATCGTTAGGCGGCCCCGACCAGAGAATGCCCATGACCCAGGAAGAATCCACGCCCAAGCTGCACGTTGACACCGACTGGAAGGCCGAGGCCCGGGCGGAGAAGGAGCGCCTGGCTAAGGAAGAGCAGGCCAAGGCCGAGCGTGGTGAACCCCCACGGGCAGGGGAGCTGCCCAAGGCCGATTTCAAGGCGTTGGTCGGCATGCTGGCGTCGCAGGCGATCATGGGCCTGGGGGCGATGGGCGATCCCAAGAGCGGACGCGTGGTCGTTGACCTTCCCGGGGCCCGGTTCAGCATTGACTTGCTGACGATGCTGGAGCAAACGACCAAGGGGAACCTCACGGATGAAGAGGCGAAGGAGCTGTCGCAAATCCTGGCGGAGCTGCGCGGCCGATTCGTTCAGATTTCACAGCTGGTCGCTCAGCAGCCGGCCGTGGCGCCTGAGGCTGCGGCCACCCCGACCGCCGGCGGCCGGCTCCAGACCCCCCCACCATCGCCGTCCTAACCCGCCACACCATCTCGAAACCCGCTCGCGTATACTGGCGACCCCGGCATAGCGCATGCTATCGATCGCGCCCGGGACCAGAGCACTACCCAACCACACCGGGGTATTGTCGTGGCATCCACCATCGCGGGTTTCCTGGATCGTCATTACTTCCTGCTTCGCCGGCTGCATTCGCTAACGGGTGTGCTCCCGATCGGCGTGTATCTGTTTCCGCATCTGGCGACGAACTCGTCGATTGTGTGGGGGAAGTTGCTCAACGAGTCAAAGCTGCCAGCTGGGCAGTTGGAGAGTCTGGGCATTGCCGCCCATGCCGGCGTCGAAACCTTTCAGCACGAGGTGAACTTTATCCACAGCTTGCCCGGGCTGGTCCTGATCGAGATCGGCCTGCTGTGGCTGCCGATCGCCTACCACGGGCTGTTGGGGATTTACTTCGCCGGCACCGGGCGGTCCAACGTCGATCGTTACCGATATCAGGACAACTGGCGTTACACGTTGCAGCGCATCACCGGTTACATCGGCGTGCTGTTCATTTTCATTCACATCACGTCGCTGCGGTTCGGGTGGACCTACTGGGGCCTCATGCCGGCGTTTGACCCCCACGCTGCGGCGTCAAGCACAGCCCAGCACTTTCAGCAGAGCACTCTCGGCACAACATTCATCGCGGCCTTCTACCTGGTGTGTGTCCTGGCGTTGGTGTACCACTTCGCCAACGGGCTGTGGACCGCGGCGATCACCTGGGGGCTCACCGTCAGCGTCCATGCCCAGCGCCGCTGGGGGTATGTCTGCGGGGCCGTCGGGCTGATGCTGGCCGGGGCGACCGTCGCATCGGTGATTGGATTCTCGCGGCTGGATATTGATGCCGCCAGGCAGATCGAGCAGGTGATGCGCAACGGCCCGGCTGGAGCCGCCCGACATGTAGAGCCCGGTGGCTCGGCCGTCTTGAGTGCAAGTCCGGACGGTCGTGATCGGTGAGTCGAATGGCCATGAACACACAGAGACGAGTCATCATGGTTGGCGGAGGTCTGGCGGGTTTGGCCGGCACCATTCGCATCGCCGAAGCAGGGCTGCCGGTCGATCTCTTTTCAATGGTGCCGGTCAAGCGCTCTCACAGCGTCTGCGCCCAGGGCGGGATCAACGCCGCCAACGACATCGCCCGCCAGCAGGGCTACAGCGAATACGAACACTTCGACGAGACGATCTACGGCGGAGATTTCCTTCAACATCAGCCGCCGGTCTACGAAATGGTCCACTGGGCACCCAAGATCATCGACCTGCTCGATCGCATGGGTGTCCCGTTCAACCGCACCGCCGAGAGCCAGCGCGACCTGCGGTTGTTCGGCGGCTCACTCTATAAGCGCACCCATTTTGCCGGAGCGACCACCGGCCAGCAGTTGCTCTACGCGCTGGATGAGCAGGTTCGCCGATGGGAAGCCCAAGGCAAGGTCAACAAGTACGAGTACTGGGAGTTCCTCTGGCCGGTGATTGAGACGGATGATGCGGGGCGCCGGTGCGTCGGGATCGTCGCCCAGGACGTCCGCACCATGCAGATTCGCGCCTTCCGAGCGGAGGCGGTGGTCATCGCGACCGGCGGCTGCGGCATGATCTTCGGCAAGAGTACGAACTCGGTGATGTGCACGGGCGCCGCGGCCAGCCGGTGCTATCAGGCGGGGGCGTGGTATGCCAACGGTGAGTTCATCCAGGTCCACCCCACCGCGATCCCCGGCGCGGACAAGCTGCGACTGATGTCAGAGTCCGCCCGCGGCGAAGGGGGGCGAGTTTGGGTGCCCCGCACCAAGGCCGACCGCCGAGATCCACGCGATATCCCCGAGAACGAACGATTCTATTTCCTCGAAGAGAAATACCCCAAGTATGGCAACATTGTCCCCCGCGACATCGCCACCAGAGAAATCTTCGACATCTGCGTCAATCAGGGCCTCGGCGTCGGGGGCGGAAACATGGTCTACCTCGACCTCACCCACCTCGGCCGAGAATACCTGGAGCTGAAGCTCGGCGGCATCATCGAGATCTACCGCAAGTTCGCCGGCGAAGACCCCGCGCTGGTGCCCATGAAGATCTTCCCCGGCGTCCACTATTCCATGGGCGGTCTCTGGACGCAGTACACGGCCAAGGACGATCTAAGGGGCATGGCGATGGGCTCAGCCAACTCGATGATGACCAACATCCCCGGCCTGTACGCCTTCGGCGAAGTGAACTATCAATACCACGGCGCGAACCGGCTGGGAGCCAACGCCTTGCTGTCGTGCATTTTCGACGGGCTGTTCTGCGGCGCCGGCGTGGCGAACTACGTCCTGGAGGAAGTCACCACGACGAGTGCCCGCCTCGACCAAAGCATTTACGATGCGGCTGTCAGTCAGCAGCAGGAGATCGTTGATCGCCTGATCAACGGTCGCGGCATGGAAAGCCCCTACCAGATCGGCCGGGAGCTCGGCGAGGAGATGACGGCGGCTTCCACCGTTGTGAAGTCCGAGCAACGTCTGCGTCAGGCAATCGAGGCGCTGCACCAGCTACAGGGGCGGTACCAGACGATCGGTCTCTCAGACACCGGAATGTGGACGAACCAGAACCTGTCCTATGCCCGAGCCCTCGGTGACATGCTCAAGCTCGCGGAGGTCATTCTTCAAGGAGGCATCGACCGCAAGGAATCCCGCGGCGCCCACTACCGCACCGATTTTCCCGACCGGGACGACGCCAATTTCCTCAAGACTACCGTGGCCAAGTACGATCCCGACACAGGCCGGCCCGAGATTTCGTTGGAGCAGGTTGAAACCGGATTAGTCCCGCCGCGGGCTCGCACGTACGGCAAGGTGGCAGCCAGTACCGACACGAGCCGGCCGACCGAGACGGTCTCGGTTTGAACGTTTGGGCTTTCGCAGTCCTTGAGGAAAGGGCAGCAAGGATCTCGTCGATTGGTTACCTTGCCCGGTTGCTTGCTCGATACGTGGCAATGATTCAGCGTTCGGTTGATTCCTTCTCGAGTAGGACTTCGTATGGTCGCTCCCACCGCTGAAGCACTTCAGACCCGAAGCGTTCGGTTCAGGATCAAGCGCCAGGACCGGCCGGGCCGGCCATGGCGCTGGGAGTCATTTGATGTCCCTGTGGAGCCGGGCGCGAACGTGATCTCCTGCCTTCAGTGGATCGCGGCCAATCCCCGCACCATCGATGGCCGCGACTCCAATCCCGTCGCCTACGACGCCGGCTGTCTGGAAGAGGTCTGCGGCGCCTGCACGATGCTCATCAACGGGCAGGTGCGCCAAAGCTGTAGCTGCCTGATCGACCAGTACGCGCCCAGGGACGGCGATGTGATGAGGCTGGAGCCGATGAGCAAGTTCCCGGTGGTTCGCGACCTCATGGTGGATCGCCAGCGCCTCTTCCACGCCCTGACGCGAACCAAGGCCTGGGTGCCCATCGACGGAACCTATCATCTCGGCCCCGGCCCGCAGGATACGCCGCAAAGCCAGCAAGTGCGCTACAAGCTCAGTGAGTGCATGAGCTGCGGGTGCTGTCTCGAAGCGTGCCCACAATACAAGCTCGAAGAACATGAATCGCGATGGGACAAGGCGTTCATCGGGGCACACGCGATCAGTCAGGCTCGGCTGTTCAACGAGCATGGCACGGGCAATGTGCTGGCGAGCGATCGATTGGAAACCATGATCGGTCCCGGAGGGGTCAGCGACTGCGGCAACGCCCAGAACTGCGTCAAGGTCTGCCCCAAAGACATTCCGCTCACCGAATCCATCGCCGCCATCGGTCGCGCGGTGACCATCCACTCCATCCGCAAGTTCTTTACGGGCAAATGATGCGCTGACACGACCGTCGGAACAGCAAGACTCCCGTCCCCTATAGCTCCCCGTCTCCGATTTCTCCCGATCTAGGTCGAAGCGCCTTGCAACAGGCGTTCACGAACCGTTGGGTTCTCGACGTATCGAAAGCGACCCGGCACGAAGTCATCAGTTAGCATACTGTGGTATCGAACGCCGGCGGTGAATCTGATTTCGTCAGAATCGTTATGCCCGCTCTTGTGGAATAAATCCATGTGGAACAACACCGCGTCACCCGGCTGCGCTAGGACGGGTGTCGTCTCGTAGCGCGCAATGTGCTCCGCTGGAACGATGTACTGCTGCGACTCTCCGTAGTCACCCTTGCCGGACGAATCAAGTTGGAGTTTTCCGCCGGCGTGACTCTGCGGACAGACGCAGATCGGTCCATGTTCGTGCGAGAGGGTCTGCAAAGGGATCCATACGACGAGACCATGATCGCTGCACAGATTCTGTGTGTAGTAAGAGGACTCTTGATGCCATTCAAGACGGTTGCGTGTATCGTGCGGTGCGTCCATGCGCAACATGAACCCGGTAGCGCTAAGTCCGATGGCCTCTTGCTTCAACAACGTTCCGGCGGCGTTCGTGATTGCCTCGTGACAAGTAAGTTGTTGTAGCGCAATACTCGTCTGGACTGAGTCGTACAAGGCGCCGAAATCAAGCGGGACATCCTGGCGGAGTTGGATCATCTTCCGATGGAACGCCGGATTGTGCCAGGGGGCGTGGCCCTCCTTCGAGGGTTCCCAGGACGTGTCGTACTTCGCTAACAAGTGCGTGGTTGCGTCGTATAGGCGCCTGATCAATCGTAGGGGAATGACATCCCGAACGATCACGAATCCGTCATCCCGATAGCACGAGATTTGGGAGTCGGTCAGGTCATTCATATGGTCGCTCTCGTCTTGGGTGTTGCCAGTGCATCCGGATTCGATTGATACGATGTGATCATCTTTCATTTCTGCAGCACCCCGAACCGTA
>JADFIM010000242.1 GCA_022566725.1 Planctomycetota bacterium | reverse complement strand
GGCCAACCGTCTCTTGGCCTACGACGCCGACCACGATTTCGAGGTCATCGAGGGCAACCCGGCGATCCCCGGCGACTGGCAGAAATCTATCGACGGTTGCGACGCGGTGATTCACCTGGCCGGGGCCGGCGTCGTCGACAAACGCTGGACGGCCGCGTACAAGAAGTTGCTTGTTGACAGTCGTATCGACAGCACGTATCAGGTGGTGCAGGCCATCGAAGCGGCTGACCGCCGGCCAGGCGTGCTGATCAATGCCTCGGCCGTGGGGTATTACGGCGACAGCGGTGACAGCCCGCTCGATGAGACCGCCCCACCGGGCGACGACTTTCTGGCCAACCTGGCTGTGCAATGGGAACAGCAGGCTTTGGGGGCTCAAGAGCATGGCGTGCGCGTGGTGATGCTCCGCATCGCCGCAGTGCTCGACGAGGGAGGCGGAATGCTGGCGAAGTTGGCGCCGTTGTTCCGCTTCATGCTCGGTGGTCCGCTCGGGTCCGGGCGCCAGTACATGCCCTGGATTCACTGGCGCGACGTGGTGGGGCTGATCGACTTGGCGCTGACGGATGCGCAACTTTCGGGGCCAATGAACGTCGCCGCGCCCGAGGCGGTGACCAGTCGCGAGTTTGCCCGCACACTCGGCGCAGTGCTGCGTCGGCCGGCCTGGTTGCGCACGCCCGGATTCGCCATGCGGATCGCGATCGGCGAACTGGCCAGGTATGCAGTCATGAGCCAGCGCGTTCGACCGGCTCAGGCCGAGCGCCGCGGGTATCAATTTGTGCATCCCGAGCTTCGCGGGGCGTTGGAGTCGCTTCTGCGCCCGGGGCCTGGTGGTGCGTCAACGACGACGGCGAACCCGGACAATCCCGCATCGCCTGTGTCGGTCTCCACCACTGCCGGCAGTGCGGGCACGATCAGTCCTTCAGCAAAGCCGGGGGTGCCGCCGATCCCGGTGCGCCTACTCGTGATCGACGTTGACGGCACACTTCTGCGCTCCGACGGGCGTCTCAGCAAGGGCGTGATCGAGGCCTGCCGGGCCGCTGAGCGGGCGGGATGCGTGGTGGTGCTGGCCACGGCCCGAGGCCCGCGCATGACCAACTGGATCACACAAACGCTCGGCATCACCGCGCCCACCATCAACTACAACGGCGCGGTCATCTGGAATCCGCAGCAGAACACGCCGCTGTTTCATCAAACATTGTCACCGCAGATCGCGCAGCGCATCGTCGCGCTGGCCAGATCGACGTCCCCGCGGATCATGGTGGCGGTGGAGCGGCTTGACCGGTGGTACACCGACCGGATCGATCCTCAGTTCGAGCAACTGGCCGAGCCGGACGCTGTCGGACCATTGGATGCGTATCTGTCGGCGCCGGTAACCCGACTGACGCTGCTGGGGGCGCTGGAGCAAGTTGAGCCGGTCCTGGGCAAGATCCGCGAGTCTCTCTGGCAGAGCCGCGACATTGCGCTGTTCCATCCCGATCCACAGGTCATCCAGATCACACATCCCATGGCGGACAAGGCGATCGCGTTACAGCGAGTCGCCCGCCGAATGACCGCCACCCAAGAAGAAGTGATGGTCATCGGTGATGCGCACAACGATCTAGGCATGATGGAATGGGCCGGCTTTGCGGTGGCCGTCGGAAACGCAACCGAGGAGGTCAAGCAATTGGCCGACGCCGTCGTTCCCAGCAACGACGATCTCGGCGTGGCCAGGGCGATCGACCGCTACGTGCTCGCCCGGCGATCTCTGTAAAGCCGCGACCGCTGGTCGCGGTCTTCCACCAGTCCACTCCCTGATGATCTCGGCGCGGTACACTGCGCCGCTGGTCTAGTGCGAGGAGATTGCATGCCCAAGATCTGGCTCAACGGCCAATTGGTGGATCACGATCAGGCCAAGCTGTCCGTGTTCGACCACGGGCTGCTGTACGGCGACGGCTGCTTTGAGGGCATCCGTGCCTACGGCGGGCGAATCTTCAAGCTCGCCTCGCATCTGCGGCGCATGTATCAATCGGCCGAGAGGATTCGCCTGACGCCGCCGTGTTCGTCCGACGAGATCGCCGAGGCGATCCGCGAGACGCTGAGCGCCAACGACCTGATCGATGCCTACATCCGTCTGGTCTTCACTCGCGGCGTCGGCACGCTGGGCCTGCATCCATTCCGCTGCCCTAATCCATCGGTCTTCATCATCGCCGACACGATTGAGCTCTATCCGCCTCAGCTCTATGAGAACGGCATGGAAGTTATCGTAGCCAAACGCCGGCGGATTCCGATTGAGTGCCTCGATCCCGCGACCAAGAGCCTCAACTATCTCAATAACATCCTGGCAAAGATCGAAGCGATCGATGCGGATGTGCTGGAAGCGATCATGCTCAACACCGACGGGTATGTGAGCGAATGCACCGGCGACAACATCTTCACCGTGACCGATGGCCGGATCGCGACACCTCCCGCCGAAGCGGGCATCCTGCACGGGATCACCCGGCAGTTCGTGATTCAGGAGCTCGCGCCGCACCTGGGCTACAACGTGCAGCAGCGGATGATGACGATGGACGACGTCCTTGCGGCCGATGAGGTGTTCCTGACCGGCACAGCTGCGGAGATCATCGGTGTCGGAAAGATCGACGGGCAGGCCATCGGCTCGGGCACGGTTGGGGCTGTGACCCGTGCCCTGGTCGCAGAGTTCCGCAAGCGCGTCAGCCATAATGCCCCGGAGGATTGACGAAACAGGCTTGAGGCTTGAGCCTCGGGCCTCCAAGCCTTTCTATGCGCTGTAAGCACTGCGATTACGCGTTGTGGAACCTCAAGGCCCGGCTCTGCCCCGAGTGCGGCACACCCTTCCGGCCCAGCGAGCACGAGTTTGCGCCCGGGAAGATCCAGTTTCGCTGCCCGCATTGTGAGCAGAAGTATTTCGGCACCAGCGATCGAGGGCACTTAGAGCCAAGTCATTTCGAGTGTTCCAATTGCGGCAACCGAATCCACATGGACGAAATGATCGTCGCCCCTGCCGAGGGAATCACTGAGCAACAGACGGCAGTCGATCGGATGCCGTGGCTGGAGCGAGGTGAGGGCCGAGTTTTCAAGGCGTGGTTCGCGATGATCAAATGGGCGATGATCGAGCCGCACCGGCTCATCCGCGCAACCCCCGCGGATACATCAATCGGCCGCGCATGGCTCTTTGGGCTGGTTACTGCGGTCATCTTTCTGACATTCGGAGCGTATATCCCGCTGCTCATCTACGGAACGGCCCTGTCGTTTGGTCCAGGGCAGAGCGGGTTCAGCGGCTTGTGGTTTTCCATAGGCGGAATCGCGACCATCGTCTTCGGATCACTGGCCATTGGTCTCTATATCTTGGCATGGGCCGGGATCGCGCACGGCATTCTACGAGTCACCGGCAGGACTGCGCATACGTTCCGAAGAACGTGCCACGCAATCTGCTATAGCGCACCGGCGGGCGTCGTGTTGGCGGTGCCGTGCTGCAACATATTGTTTGGCTTGGTGTGGTGGATCGCCAGCGCTGCGATCATGGTCAAAGAAGCGCACAAGGTTCACGGCGCTCGCGCTGCCTTGGCGGTCTTCGTTTGGCCTTTTATCTCCGTGTATCTTGTGCAGGCATTAACCGGGTTACAAGGTATCTTTCTTTTTGCGGTGTTTGTGCCGCTTGCTCTCGGCGGCGGTTTCGGCGGGGCGACCTTCGGAGGCGGTATGCCGGCGTCGATGGAGACGTCGATGGTC
>JADFIM010000045.1 GCA_022566725.1 Planctomycetota bacterium | reverse complement strand
TCACCGCCGCCGCTTCGGTCAGCCAATGCGGAATGCGGTTGCGAGTCTGGCTGAGCGTGATGGTGTGGGTGTACTCGTGGCGAATCACCCGCAGCCAGTCAAAGGGCCCCTGATGCTTTGAGGGCAGACCCTCTCGCGGCACTTCCAGAGCGATCACCGGCCCGGTACTGGCCGCGATGGTATGGATCCACGGCATTCCCGTGACCCGAACTGCGAAACGCTCGTGGTCCGGCAGCAGTTCGATGATCGTCTTGCGGTTTGTTTCGTGGCCGAAGCGGGCCGAGACCTCGCGATGAATCTGCTCCAGCGGCTCGGGCATCATCTGGGCCGTCACCTCGTCGATTCCGGGCTTGTAGCGGATCACGAAGTGCTCTGATTCGATTCGCTCATAGCCGGCCAATTCTTGCAGCAGGAACAGGCTGTTGACGGCTCGCTTGTTGAACGGATCAAGCTCGACGACGGCTTCGAGCACGGCCAGGGCCTTGTCGTCGCGCCCGTTTTGGAGCTCCATGAGGCCCAGCTCAATCTGAGGCGCCGGCCAGGCCCCCTGGCGGCGGATGGCCTCGGCGAGCATCTCGGCCGCCGCTTCATATTGGCGGTTGACGGCCAGATGCCGTCCGACGATGAAATAGGGCACGGCGCTCCCCGGCGAGAGGTGTTCATAGCGATCAAGCGCCGCGTGCATCGCCGACTCGTCGTAGCGCAAGGCCTCGCTCGCCGCCACCAGGGCCAGTGCCGGCCGCAGCTTCCCCAAGCGACCCACCAGCGGCAGCAGCAGGTCCATCGCGCCGTCCGGGTCGTCCTGGATCAATCGCGACTCAGCCAGCAACACCGCAGCTAGGGGATGCTGCCCGTTGAGTTGCCGCAGCTTGTCGGCAGCGAGGCGAACGGAGGCGAAATCAAATCTCTTCAGCGCGATCCGGCCGAGCATGAACCAGGCCTCCGCGCATCGAGGATTGAGCTCCAACGTCTCGTGCAGGGCGATGACCGCTTCCTTTTCGTTGTCCTTGTCGACCAGCAGCCGAGCTTCCGCCAGCTTCGCCGGCCAATAGAGACGGTCGAGGTCTTGATGTGCCCGGCTCAGCAGGGTCATCATCACCTGGTAGTCGTGGGCCGGTTGACCCCGAAGCCGGGCTCGCACGATCAGCGCGCCGACAGCTTCGGTGAGCTCGGCTGGATCCTCGAATCTGACTTCCAACAGTTGGCGAACCGAGGCCTCAACTGCCAGGTCGGCGGCGTCATGGTCACCGAGGCCCTCGTACGCCTCGGCGCGGATGCGGGCCGCGCGGTTGGAGTCGATCCCCTCCGCTAGCGAAAGAGCCTGTCGAAGCTCGCCCTGGCGAAGCTCCGCCTCCGCTCGGATCTCCGCTGCCACGGACTCATCGGATAGAGCCGGGTGGTCGAAGTTCCACGCGTTCAGCGCAACGACGGCCCGAGCCAAAGGCGTGTCCAGGTCGCGCTGCCCCCAAACGCCGTGGAACACGCGCAGGGGCCTTCGCTCGGCCTCGGTCAACCACGCCGCGTTGATGGCGGCTCGCGCCGACGCGTGAAGCTCGACATGTTCAGGGACCAACAGCGGCCCCTGCTGGGCAAGTGCCAGCCGGCCCGCCCAGCACAGCAGACCGGCCCCGGCTGCCAAGACAAGCCGCAGGTTACTTGCGCGTGTGACCCATCTTTGGGTGGTCATTGACAACTCCTTCATCGGCAATTGTTTGGACGACGCATCCCGATTTTGGTGTCTACGATTCACCTTATAGGCCAGCCGAATGCCTATCGTTCAAGTTCCAATTCCGGCGATGGATCGGTATAAGGCCATAGGATGGGGAGTTCCGGCCAAGCAGGAGTACGTTATGAACCCGGCGACAGCACCCAAAGCGACGAGAGGCTCCTTCCCCAAGCTCCGCCCGCTTCTGGAGTATCTGGACATGCTCGGGACGCGGGCTGATCTGGCAACATTGAGTCGACTGCTGGCCGATCTCGACCTGTCGCGTGACGATCTGGCCCCGGCTTGCGTATTTAGCGAGCACGGCTACAGGCGAAACCGGGTCAAAGAAACTGATTGGTACGAGGTCGTCTGCCTGTGCTGGCGCAGCGGCCAGCGCACACCGATCCACGATCATGCCGGATCGAGCTGCGCGTTTTGCGTCATCGAGGGGGTCGCCACGGTGACCAGCTTTGAACAGTCGCCGTCCGGGCTGATCTACCCGGCCTCGACAGAGCATCACGAGCCAGGTTACGTTTGCGCTTCACAAGAGGTGGACATTCATCAGGTCGCCAACATCCAACCGGCGGGTGAAGACCTGATCAATCTGCACATCTATTCGCCGCAGCTTCGCAATTTCAACGTATACAGCCTCGACACCAAGTGGGCCGATGAGCCGGGCACGGTCCGCCGCCAAACAGGCGTGCCCGGGGCGTCGCCGGGCTGATCGGGAGCGCCGCAGCCAGCTTGTTCACTGCGGCCGCCAGGGGCGAACGTCGATGTGCCATCCTTGCTTGGGATCGGGCGTCTTAATGCTCAGCTTGTCCTCATCGACGCCCTGATTGCGCCGCAGATTGCGTAATCGCACCGTCTTGTGGTCGCCGTTGACTTCGAGGACGTTGATCCCCGTCGGCAGCAGCGTCTGGCGATCGTAGAACAGGTCGACCCGTTGAAAGTCCTCCGCCTCCGGCGTGTTCGGCTTGGGGGTCAGACGCAGGCCGTAGACGTCACTGAGGTTCTTCAGCAGGCCTTCTTTGGGGGCGTCGATGCGCTGCACGTCGAACCGCGCAAGAACCTCATCCTTCGGCTGCCCGATGGGCAATGGGAACGGCCCTTCGCCGAGCTTGAGCGGATCGAACTGCTTGTCCGGGGCGACGATCTGCCGCTTGATGAACACCTTGGCGTCGTGGTCGATCTCGACGAGCCAGCTCCCATCGAAGATGTAGTGCTTGCGCTGGTTGCGAGCCCGGTTGCCGACGATCAGCCGCTCCAGCAGAATGGCGAAACGTTTTGAGCCGTCCGCCTGGTCGACCTGGTAGATCACCTTGCCGGTGCGGATTTCCGTGCGCTCCAACACGGCGTCCCATTTGTCGTACCGGATGTTAGCCGAAAAGTCACGCAGATCATCGGCGGCGCGCTCGAGCTTCTCGAGCAATTCATCAACCGGGTCCGGCGCGCGCGCTGGGCGGGTGACGGGCGCCGGACCCGTCGCACACCCGATGGGCATCCACAGCAGCATCAAGATCGCAAGCTCAATGACCATAAGGAAGCCTCGAATCTCTGCCCGGCTACCGTACGACACATCGGCTCCAGGGTTGTTCCGGTCATACATTGTGATCCACGAATACGATCGCCAAACGATCACACCTCGCGCCGCAGGAGGAGGACAACCGCGTGGACTTCGATCGCCCGGCCTTCGCCGATGGCATCGACTTCTTCGTGAGTCTTGCCCTTGAGATTCACCCTGTTGCGATCACAATCCAACAGTTTCGCGATGTTCGCAATCAGTTCCGCCTTGCGAGAGGCGATCTTGGGCCGTTCGCAGACGACGGTGATGTCGAGGTTGCCCAGCGCGAAGCCGCAAGCGTGCATCCGGCTGGCCGCTTCGCGAACGAACTCGGACGAATCAGCGGCTTCGTGTCCGGGATCGGTGTCGGGAAACAGCTCGCCGATATCGGCCTGGCCCAACGCGCCCAGGATCGCATCCGTGACCGCGTGGTAGACCGCATCGCCATCGGAGTGGCCGACCGGACCCAGCGGATGGTCGAACCGCACGCCCCCCAGCACAAACGGCCGGCCTGGTCCATCCGGGGCCAGTGGCTCCAGACGATGAAGGTCGTAACCGTGGCCGATGCGATAGGGCGGCTCAGGGGGATTGGTCATGCCCACACTTTACCGGCACCGCCGGGCGTTCTCATAGTTGCCGGCGCGGCGGGTCAGCGGGCGGTCGATGCTCCCGGGCAAGCCTTTCGCGTCGGATCGGCACGCGAACTCGGATGGCTTTTGGCCGCACCCCAGGCTGAACTTGGCCGATACCTCATGGGCGGGATTGGCTGGAGCCCGGGGCGGCGCGAACGGCTTGCCCAGGACCGCCGGCTCGAAGCCGCCGCAAACGCATGGACCAGGGGGGCGATCGCATGTTGATGTTCACCAAGCGACTGACGATGTGTGTGGCCGGTGCCATGGCACTGTTCGGCTGCCATGCTCCGGGCGGGGGCTTCCTGCCCTTTACCGGCGGCTCATCCACGTATTATTCGACCGAATCCAGGCCGACGACGATTACACTCGTCGACACGAACACCGAAGAAGCGATCTTCTCGATCGAAATTCCGGTTGGCAAGCAGTTGTCGCTCGATTTCGTGGCCGAAGCAGGAGACGATTCGGTGCTCACGCCTGATCTGATGCGTTACCAGATCTTCGAGATCGGGACCCGAATCGGCCGGCTCCGCAACGCCCTGACGGTCCCCGGGGCGGCGAGTCGGCGGATCGATGTGACCTTCCGCCAGGCGCCGGAGATGGCCATCGCCCCACCCGACGAGGCGCTGCGCTCGGATCAGCCCCAGGGTGAGGCGACGTGGTGGACGCCTCAAGGGGGCCAACTTCCACCGGACGCCGGCCGGACAATCTACGACGATTAGACCACGGCCCGCGGAGACGCCCGTCTGTTGCCGACCGGTGGTGACCGCGGCGGAGGGTCCCGGCGCGCCGGGACGGCTCGCCACCTTCGGTTGGTGCTGCGCCGTTGATTCCCTGCGTCTTCGGCCACGGCCACGCTACGATAGTCGCATGAGCACACTACAAGATCCCAAGCTCAGCACCTCCGCACCGAACGCCAAGGTCGATCCCCAATCCGTCACCATCTCAGGCTATGAGGTTGACCAGTGTTACGGGCCCGACAGCGTCCAGACGGCGGATGCCCGCGCGCCGCAGCAGCCTCATCAGCGAATCGGCTCACCGGGCGAGTTTCCCTATACCCGCGGCATTCACAAGACCATGTATCGCGGTCGGCTCTGGACCATGCGCCAGTTTGCTGGTTTTGGCTCCGCGGACGACACGAACCAGCGTTTCAAGTATCTGCTTGCGAACGCAGCCGGCACCACAGCCAAGACAGGACTATCCACCGCGTTCGACCTGCCGACGCTCATGGGCCGCGATAGTGATGATCCGCTTTCGGCCGGTGAGGTCGGCCGATGCGGCGTGGCCATCGACACCATCGACGACATGCATCGGCTCTATGCGGACATTCCCATCGGCGACGTCACGGTGAGTCAGACGATCAACGGTCCGGCGGCGGTTATCTGGGCGATGTACCTGGCCATGGCTAAGCAGCGCGGAATCGATTGGGCGAATCTTGGCGGCACTCTGCAAAACGACATCCTCAAGGAGTTCCACAGCCAAAACGAGTTCATCTATCCGCCGGAGCCGTCGGTCAGGCTCGTGGTGGACACGATCCAGTTCGGCACCCGTCACACGCCGAGGTGGAACACGGTCTCCATCAGCGGCTACCACATCCGCGAAGCCGGCTCGACGGCCACCCAGGAACTCGCCTTCACCCTTCGCGATGGCATGGAGTACGTTCAAGCGGCGTGCGATCGCGGGCTCGATGTCGATGCCTTCGCTCCCCGATTGAGCTTCTTTTTCAACAGCCACAACGAGTTCTTCGAGGAAATCTGCAAACTGCGTGCGGCGAGACGGATCTGGGCCTCTGTGATGCGCGATCGCTACAAGGCGAAAAACCCACGCTCCTGGCTCCTGCGGACCCACGTGCAGACCGCTGGCTGCTCGCTCACCGAACAACAACCGCTCAACAATGTTGTCCGCGTGGCCTACCAAGCCCTGGCGGGGGTGCTCGGCGGTTGTCAGAGCCTGCATACCAACTCGCTGGACGAAACGCTGGGCCTGCCTACCGAGACCGCGGTTCGCGTGGCCCTGCGCACCCAGCAGATCCTCGCCCACGAGACCGGCGTGCATCGCACCGTCGATCCGCTCGGCGGCAGTTGGTACGTCGAAGCGCTCACTGATCGCATGGAAGTGGACGCTCACGAGATCATCAAACAGATCGACGACATGGGCGGGGTCGTCGAGGGCATCCATCAGGGCTATTTTCGCCGGGCCATTGCCGAGGCCAGCTACCGCTTCGGACAGGAAATGGAAGCGCGCGACCGCACCATCGTCAGCGTCAACGCCTACACCGATGGGAACCAGGACCGGCAGGTCGAGATCCTGCAGATACCACACGACGTCGAGGTCGATCAATGCGAGCGACTCACCCAGTTCAAGAAGAGGCGAAGCAACGACCAAGCGCCCCGAGCGCTTGATGCGATTCGCGATGCAGCCCGCAAGGATGAGAACGTGATGCCTTCGCTCATTGATGGGGCGACCGCCAATTGCACCCTCGGCGAGATGGTGCAAGCGATGGCCGACGTGTTCGGCCGATATACCTCCGGCCCGGAGTGGTAAGAACAGAGGCATTCGGCAATCGTCCTGGAAGCCGGACCTGACGAGTCCCGACCGGTCGGGACGAGGAAGGTCCGGGTCGTTCACCAGGGCTAATTCCACCCGGTACGATGAACCACCATGAAGGCCTGCGTGCTTCATCAACCGGCGCCGGTCCGTGATCGGCCGCTTGCGTATGAGGAAATCGAGAGGCCGAAGCCCCCGCCCGGGCATCTGCTCATCAAGGTACGCGCCTGTGGCGTCTGCCGGACCGACTTGCACGTCGTCGAAGGCGAACTCGATCAAGCGCGGCAGAAAACACCCGTCATTCCCGGCCATCAGATCGTCGGTGAAGTTGTCGAATCGCGCGAAGCCGCAAGCGGCCTTGACATCGGCGATCGAGTGGGCGTGGCGTGGCTGCATTGCACCTGCGGCTCATGTCGTTACTGCTCAACCAGTCGAGAGAATCTCTGTGAACATGCCCAGTTCACCGGCTGGACTCGCGACGGCGGGTATGCCGAATATGTCGTCGCCCCGGCGGACTTCGTCTATCCATTGCCGCAGAAGCTTGACGATCATCAGGTCGCGCCGTTGCTGTGCGCGGGGATTGTGGGCTATCGCTGTCTGGAGCAGACCGGGATTGTCCAGTGGATCGGTGCGCGGCTGGGTATGTATGGCTTCGGGGCGGCGGCCCACATCGGTATCCAAATCGCGCGAAGCCGCGGAGCAGAGGTCTTCGTCTGCACGCGTGATCGCCAGCGCCATCAGATCCTTGCAGAAGAACTCGGCGCCGCATGGGTGGGCGATACGTTCGATCGACCGCCGGTCAAACTGGATGCGGCGATCATCTATGCCCCGGCGGGGGAGATCGTCCCGGCGGCGCTGGAGGCCCTGGACCGCGGCGGCTGCCTCGTCCTGGGCGGGATCCACATGAGCCCAATCCCGTCGCTCCAATACCGGGACCTCTATTGGGAGCGCGTCATCCGCAGTGTGGCCAACAACACGCGTGCCGACGGCCGGGCGTTTCTCGAAGAAGCCGCACGCGTGGGGGTGAAGACACACGTCGAGACGTTCCCGTTACCCCAAGCCAACGATGCGCTGATTGCGCTCAAGCACGATGCGATCAAGGGTGCTGCAGTGTTGGTGGTCGAGGAGTCTTGAGTCATGAGTTGTTTCGCCGGCGAGCTTGCCCCGCCGCGACTCTATCTCTGTCGATCTCGCTACACTGCTCGGTGATGGCTGCCCGCACCCACACATTTCAGCCCCCAAAGGGCACGCGCGACTTCTACCCGCAGGACCTGGCCGTCCGGCGATACATCGAGAGCGTATGGCGAGAAGTCTCGATCAACCATGGGTTCGAGGAAATTGATGGACCGACGTTCGAGCATCTTGATCTATACACGGCGAAGTCGGGACCGGAAATCGTTTCCGAGCTGTTCAGCTTTCGCCGAGCCGGCGGCGACGTGGACTACGCCCTTCGCCCGGAGTTCACCCCGACGCTCGCCCGCATGTATGCAGCCCAGGCCGGCTCACTACCCAAGCCGACGAAATGGTTCTCGATCGGCCCGTTCTTTCGGGCCGAGCGCCCCCAGCGCGGCCGATTGCGCGAACACATCCAGTGGAACGTGGACATCATCGGCGATGATTCGCCCAAGGCAGATGCGGAGGTGATCGCGGTAGGCCTAGCAGTGCTAGAGAAGTACGGCTTGCAGCCGAAGAATGTGCGAATCAAAATCAACAACCGACACTTGATGAGCTTCTTACTTCGTAACTATGCCAACATTCCTGACAAGTTACACGGTGAGGCGCTTGCACTGCTTGACCGTCGTAGCAGAATCAGTGAAGACTCATTCCAAGCTCAAGCTGCTGAAGTCGGGCTTGGTCGCTGCAATTGGCCTGCTTTGTTTGACTGCTTGAATTCACAGTTCTCAATTGGCAACGTCAATGACCTTGTAAGAGAGGTTAGTCAACTCGATATGACTGCGCTAGTGGAGGTACAGGATTTAGACAATCAGTTGGAAGTACGCGCGTTGGCCCCCTGGTGTCACTGGGATCTGAACATCGTCCGGGGCATGGCATATTACACTGGCACCGTGTTTGAGATTCACGAAACGACTGGCAAGGAGCGGGCCATTGCGGGTGGCGGACGATATGACAATCTCGTTGAATTGTTCGGCGGACCGCCGACGCCCGCTTGCGGCTTCGCGATGGGCGATGTCGTTCTGCGACTGGTCTTGGAAGATCGCGGGTTGCTCAAGGCGGCCCAAGAGTACGCCCCCCGGCCGGATGCGTTCGTCATCTCGGCGGGCAAAGACGAAGCCGAAAGGCAGTTTCGACCGCTCGTCGCGAGGCTTCGCCGGGAAGGTTTGCACGCTCGCCACAGCTACCGATCCACGCGCAACGTCGGCAAGCTGCTTGGTGAGGCGGCCAAGACCAGAGCGCGCTTTGCGGTCATTCTCGGTGATGAGCTGAAAGACGGCAACGTCGTCGTCAAGGATCTCGACGGCGGCAAACAGGAGAACGTGAAGCTGGACGATCTGGCGACGATGCTGCGCGAGCGACAGAAACAGTAGCCGCGGGCGGAAGGTCGCGGATTTCGGATACAGCACAACGACCCGGACCTTCCTCGTCCCGACCGGTCGGGACTCGTCAGGTCCGGCTTCAAGGCGCAGGATGATTGCGATGCCGACGATCATCAGACAGTGCTTTGTAACACGCATTGCGTTGCTGCTTGTTGCTGCCGAGGGCTCTCAACCGCCGCCGGCCGATTCTCTTGCAGGATCACGGCGACCCGGTGCGATATCGCAACATCTGGGTGCGGTCGCTTGATTTATGCGGGTGTTGATCGTGACATCAGTGGAGGCGGAGGCCGACGCGGTCGGCTCGATCGATCACTCGAAGGTCATCGTCGGCGGAATTGGGCGAACCAATGCCGCGGCAGCGACAACCGAGGCGATTATTCGCGACGGCGAATTTGACATGGTGCTCAACGCCGGTGTTGCGGGGGCGCTTCCCGGCGGCGGATTGTCGATCGGCGACGTTGTGGTCGCCAGTCGGTGCGTGTACGCGGAGGAAGGCCTGCTCACCCCGTCCGGGTTCACAGACATCTCGGCCTTGGGCCTTGAACTCGGTGATTTTTCCGGCAATGCGGTCCCGGTCGATGAGCGTGCGCTAACGCGTCTATCGCTGCTGTTTCGTTGCGGCCCAATCGCGACGGTGGCCACCTGTTCAGGGACTGATGCCGCCGCCCAAGAGGTGGTTCGACGCACCGCTGCGATCGCCGAAGCGATGGAAGGCGCAGCCGTTGTGCATGCCGCGCGCCGCCTCGGCGTGCCGGGGGTGGAGCTGCGAGCGGTCAGCAACACCACTGGGGATCGCCACCGGCAGGCGTGGAATCTTCCGAAAGGCCTCACGGCACTGGGGGAGGCAGTGCCCATGGCCGTGAGCACGTTGCGTGCTGGTTGAGCTACTCGCCGGTGATTTCTGTCGTGCCACGATCGGCGGCATCGAAACGAGCACAATCTTCTGAGCTCTGGGGCCGGTTATCGGTCTGCACCCGATTCAAAGGCGATCTGTTTGGGCGCGGCGTGGATTTGCTCGCTGTTCGCTGGGTCGCTGTCTCAACCCGCCCCTGCATGGGGTCGATGGACAGGTCGTGGCCGCGCGGTCCGCTACGGCAGACGCAACCCTCGGAGTCGTGTAATGGGGTTCTCGATGTTCTCGGCCCAGCCTTCGCCGATCGCGATCGACTTCGGGTCGGCATCGGTGAAGATGCTGCAGATCGGTCCGGGTGAAGGGACAACACTCCTGGCGGCGGCAGGGCTACCGATTCCCGATTCAATTCGCGCTGATGGGGACAAGAAATTCGAGTTCTTCGAGAAGCAGCTTCCACGGCTGCTCAGCAAGGGCAAGTTCAGGGGAAAGCGAACGATCTGCTCCGTCCCCAGCGGGCAGACGTTCATCCAGCACATGCAGATCGCTGGTTCTGACGGCGGCAATCGTGACGATCTCATCAAGGCGCAGCTCCAAGCCCAACTCGGGTTGCCTGCCGACGGCATGGTGCTCCGAACAGTCGCGGTCGCCGACGTCGACGGTGAAGGCCAGGGTCGATCGGAGCTGATTTGCATCGCCGTCGGCCGGGACACGGTCATGCGATACGTCCAACTTCTGAAGAAATGCAAGCTGGAAACGGTCGGAGTGCAAAGTGGAGTGATCGCGATGGTCCGCGCGTTTGACTACCTGCATTGCCGCCAGGAGGACACGAACCTCACGACGTTATACGTTGACCTCGGCTGGGGATCCACCAAGGTTGCGATCGCCCACGGCAAGCAGATCGTTTTCGCCAGATGCATCCACATGGGTGGTCAACAGCTCGATCGACGGATTGCTGAGAAGCTTCAATGCGATATCGCAAGTGCCAGGGAGCATCGTCTCTCAGGGCAAGTTCCGTCCGCGGCATCGTTGTCCCGATCGCAGCAGGACGTCGATTCGATCGCACCGACTGAGTCTTTGGCGGTCGCGACGGCGATGACTGACCCGGCAACTGAGGCGCAGACCGAGCAAGTATCGTCGTCGGTTGGGGTGGCACAGGAGCGGCGCGTCGCTGCTACGCCTCCCGAGCTCACTTCCCTGGTGGCGCAGAATGATGCCGAGGCCGGTTTGCAACTCGAAATTTCCTCATCGGCCGATGCGGTCGCCGACGAGTTGTCGATGTGCCTGCGCTACCACCAGAGTCTGTTTCGCGACCGTCCGGTGAATCAGATGATTTTCCTCGGGGGAGAAGCCAGGGACGTGGGGCTTTGTCAGCACGTGGCCAGGGCAATGCGCCTTCCGGCGCAGTTGGGTGACCCCATGGCCAGACTGGTCTGCGCAAAATCGCAGCGGACGCCCGGGCTTGACCTTCGCGAGCCGCAGCCGGGCTGGGCGGTGGCCTGCGGTATGTGCACCGCGCCAACAGATCTGTAAGGAGCCATCGGCATGAGCAACACGAGCTTCCTGCCGGAAGATTATCTTGACCAGAAGGCGGATCGCCGCACCAACGTCGTCAGCCTCACGCTCTTCGGCATCGTGATGGTCGCGGTGTTTGCAGCCTTCTTGTTCACGAACCAACAGTGGACGCAGGTGAAGGCCGCCCAGGCATCGATCAACTCTCAATATCAAGAGGCCGCTGCGCAGATCGAAAGGCTCAATGAACTGGAGCGGCAGAAGAACCAGATGCTCAACAAGGCGGAACTGGCCGCGGCGCTGGTCGAGCGCGTGCCGCGCAGCATCCTTCTTGCGGAGTTGATCAATCGCATGCCTCCACGTCTAGGTCTGCTCAAGTTCGATCTACGATCGGAAATAGTCAAGAGTCACCAAGAGCCGGGGCAAGGACGGAGAACCGGCCGGCTGAAGCGGCCCAAGCGAGCCAAAACCCGAGCCGAGGCCGCCGAGGAGCAAGAGAAAATCGAGGCACCTCATTACAAGGTTTCGATCTCCATGGTCGGTGTTGCTCCCACGGATCTGGAGGTCTCGCGATACATGGGGGAACTCAACGCGTATCCCCTGATCCAGGACGTGATCCTGGACTACTCGGAGGAAAAGACGTTCAATGAGCAGAGCCTGCGTCAGTTCGCAATCCGGATGACGCTCAACCCTGAGATGGACGTCCGTGAGGTGCAGCCACGAATCAAGCCCCGGGGAAGGAATCCGATGAGCGACCAGCTGCAATTCACCTCGCCCGATTCAAAGAACACCGCGTCCGTACGGCCTGGCGGACGGGAGGGAGGCTGACGATGCGCTTTGGAATCCGCGAACTGATCTTCCTTATCGTGCTTCTTGCGGTGCCGGTGGCCTCTTACCTCTATGTGTTCAAGCCGCGCAACGCGGAGATTCGCCAGGCGCACGTTGAGATTGAGATCAAGCAGGCCAAACTAAGGAAGCTCCGCGAGGTGGCCGACAAGATCGACGACCTCGGCCTGGCGATCGAACAGGGCCGTGAGGCTGTTAAAGTCATCGAAGCGAAGCTCCCCTCGCAGCAGGACGTCGAGGTGATTCTTCAGGACATCTGGGAGCTGGCCAAGCTCAGGCACCTCACGGTGAATTCAATCAAGAGCGAGAGGCCGGTCCCGGCAGCTTTGTACATGGAGCAGCCGCTCAAAGTAGTCATGGAAGGCGAGTTCGACGGGTTCTACGAATTCCTCCTTCAGCTGGAGAAGCTACCGAGAATCACCCGCATCCATCGAATGAAGCTGGAACGGCTTGCTGCACCGGGCCGGCCGGATCACGGCGCCCCGGGCATGATGAAGGCCGAGTTTTCACTCAGCATCTATTTTGAACCTCGATCGAGAACGTCTAGCCACCTAGCGGAGCGATCGCGATGAGCGACAACGACCTCAACAGTTCCGATCAGATGGGATATACCGGCGATACCGGCAGAGATACGGGAGAGTCGGTTCCAGGGGAGCTTGGCGGTTTCAATGCTGACCCCGGCATGGACGTGCTCGCCAAGGAAGGATCGGCGAAGAAGCGGCGTACGGGCGCGCTCGTGCTCATCCTCGTTGTCGGCTTGTCAATTGGCGGTTTGTTCGCCATGCACACCCTGGCCAAGGTGTCTGCTGCGGGCGGCGGCGACACCGATACCGAAGAGACGATTGAGAAATTCCTCCGAACCGTGTCCGGCGATGCTTCATCCAACCCCGGCACGAGCGGCGGTGAGCTCGTCACCAAGCACCGCTCGGTCCTGGATGTGATACATGACGATTACACCAGCCAGCAGGTCGCCCTATCAGATGTGCAGCGCAATCCGTTCGTCTTGGTGCAACCTGGGGTGACTCCTGGTACGCCGGGCAATACGACGAGTCTGGCAAGGAAACGGGCTGAGATTGAGAATGCCGCCGGTCAACTGCGCCTCAAATCCATCATCATGGGTAGTAATCCTCTGGCCAATGTCAACGGTCGATTCGTTCGATTGGACGAGATGATCTCGGTCCCGAACCAGGGCATCGAGTTTCGAGTGGCGGAGATCACCAGCGACACGATTACGCTAGTGGCCGAGGACACCGACCTCGAACTAACCGTCGAGACCATCCTGTATCTGAAGCAAGACCGTTAGTCCTGAGAATTGCGGAGATAGTGTGCGAGGAGAAGGCAGCGTGAGCAAGTTCGATCTGAATGATCTGCAAGCTGACCTCGACCCGGCGACCCCGGACGCCTCGCCGGAGTCTTCGTCCGCGGTGTCACCCGAGCCCCCAGCCCGGGCGGGCCTCACCAACATCAGCCAGAGCGGGAATTCCCGCACCCAATCTCCCCCAGGTGATGCCGGTCAGCGACCAAGTGGCGACACGGCAGCGCTGTCCGAGCTCTACACTCCGCAAGACGACAC
>JADFIM010000241.1 GCA_022566725.1 Planctomycetota bacterium | reverse complement strand
TTGGCGATCATCGACAAGCGACGGCAGTCCGGCATGGAAGTGGCGTCTCGCAACGTCGTTGGTGACGTGGCCGGTCGAACTGTCTTGATGATCGACGATATGATCACCACCGCCGGCACAGTCTGCGAAGCGACGACGATCGTCATGGATCACGGTGCGACGGACGTGATCTGTGCGGCTACTCACCCGGTGCTCGCCGGCTCGGCCATGCCCCGACTCGCCGAGGCGCCGATCAGCCGAATCATCATCACCGACACGATTCCCAACGGCGACCGGTGTAAACTGATCGAACACAAGCTTGTTTCTCTGACGGTCTCGCGGCTTCTTGGCGAAGCGATCCACCGCATCCACCACGACCTGTCCGTCTCGTCGCTGTTTCGCGAAGTGATCGGAACGAAACGCTAAGGCGACTCACCCCCCACCCGAGACCTTACCCATGCAACCCGACACGCCAGCGATTGAAGTTCAGCCTCGGCAGCGTATCGGCACCCGCTACGCGCGGCGACTACGCAAGCAAGGGCGGCTGCCCGCTGTGATCTACGGCCACAAGCGCGAGACGGTGTCGGTCAGTGTGGACGAGAAGGAAATCCTCGCGCACCTGGGCCACGGAACCCACGTGCTGCGCCTTGACATCCAAGGCGGCAAGAGCGAGACCTGCCTGGTCAAGGAGCTGCAGTTCGGGTATCTGGGAGATGAGGTCATCCATGTGGACTTTACCCGCGTGGATCTCGACGAGACAGTCGAGGTTCGCGTTCATCTGCATTTCGTGGGAGCACCCGCCGCCGCCGCCCCGGCCGGGGCCATCCTCAGTCACGACCTCACCGACCTCGAAGTGACTTGCCGCGTGAATGAGATCCCTGAGGAGATCAGAGTTGATCTGACCGCCATGGGCGAGGGCACGATGCTGACGGTCGGCCAGGTGCCGCTTCCGCCCGGAGTTCGAGCGAACGCCGCCGCCGACACACCCGTTGCGCACGTGTCGTTTGTCCACGCTGAGGAAGCGGTCGGTGAGGAGGTCGAGATTGCGCCCGGCCCGGCCGAGCCTGAGGTCATCACGGAAACGAAGCCCGATGATGATAAGAAAGCGGAATCCAAGGCCTCACCATGAAGCTGATCGTCGGACTTGGCAACCCGGGCAGTCGATACGAGCTCGACCGACACAACGTCGGCTATCTCGCGCTGGATCGTCTGGCTCGTCGTTATGCGTCCGGCGCCATCGCTCGTAGCAGGTTCCACAGCGCTGTCATCGACGCCTCGGTCAACGGGTGCCGCGTGCTCTTGGTGAAACCGACGACATTCATGAACCGCTGCGGGCAGTCCGTGGCCGAGGCGGTTCGGTTCTACCGCCTTGATCCCACCGCTGACCTGCTCGTTCTCGTGGACGACATCGCCCTGTCGTGCGGGATGATCCGCCTGCGAAGCTGCTCAGGAGCGGGCGGCCATAATGGGCTTGCGGACATCCAGGAGAAGCTTTCAACCAGCGATTACGCTCGCCTGCGGATCGGCATCGACTCGCCGCAGCACATCCCGCAACGCGAATACGTGTTGGGGCGGTTCCGGCCCGATCAGCTCCAACTCATCGAAGCGGCGTTGGAGGAGGCCGTAGACGCCGCCGCCTGCTGGTTGCTGCACGGCATCGTGGCGACGATGAATCGATTCAACCGCAGGCAAACCGCCTAGATCGGCGACTTCAAAGAGACCAAACTATGTCAGAAGATCGTGTCAACCCCTATGAAGGCCTGTTTCTGTTTCCTCAGTCGGCCACCGCTGACCTCCAGGCAGTGATCGATCACATGATGGAGATTCTCGCTCGCGCCGACGCTGAGCTGATCAGCCTGCGGAGGTTCGACGAGCGGCGGCTGGCGTACGAAATCAAGGGCCACAAGCGAGGCGTATATTTCCTGATATACTTCCGGGCACGCAGCAACGCCTTGGTTGGTATCGAACGCGATTGTAATCTTTCCGAGCAACTGCTCCGCTGGCTCATCATTCGGGCCGATCAGTACACCCCCGATCAGATGGAGGCGGCTGACGGCAGAACGGAGCTGGAAGACGAGATTCGACTTCGGCGCGATGAGGCTGTGGCGGCCGCCTCCAAAGCCGAGGCTGCAAAGGAGAAGGCGGCGGAGAAGAAAATGGACGACGCGACCATCGAGGTCAACGTCAAACCCGCTACGGAGGATGCAACAACCAATCTGAAGGTTTAGCCCGGATTATTCATCACCACAGAGGCGCAGAGAACACAGAGGTTTGAAACAGGGGAGGTTACGATTCACAATGGCCACGGGCGCAAGATCGCACTGTACGCTGGCGCCCAAGCAATGTATGCAGTTGCCGATCGATCCATCTTCTTCCGCTCGCTACCCTCTGTGGCTCTGTGGTGAATCTTTCGGGTTAGACAGCCGCGTGGATTGGAGTGCAGCCTCGCACCACCAGCCCCCATGATGCAATTCCGTTGAGGACGACATGAACACATTGGAGTAGCCATGGCTGGGAACGTCAACAAAGTCTTTTTGATGGGGAACCTCACGCGCGACGTTGAGTTGAAGTTCACGCCGAGCAATCAGCCCGTGGCGACCATCGGGATCGCGGTCAATCGGCGGTATCGCACCCGGGAGGGCGAAGACCGTGAGGAGACCATGTTCGTTGATTGTGAGGCGTGGGGGCGAACTGCCGAGGTGATGAACCAATATCTGTCAAAGGGAAGACCGGTGTTCATCGAAGGCCGTCTCAAGCTCGACCAATGGCAGGACCGTGAGTCGGGCAAGAATCGCTCCAAGCTCCGCGTCGTGATTGAGAACTTTCAGTTCGTGGATTCACGACCCGCTGAAGCAGGCGGAAGCACGGCGCCGCGATCCACCAAGAAACCCGACGACTCCCACGAAGATTCGCCGGCGCCTGGGCAATCTGAGCACCAGCCGGTGGCCGAAAGCGAGATTCCATTCTGATCACGACCCCGCCCACATCCCGGCTGGCCCTGACGACCAGCTTCGGGCCTCCTCGACTCAGCGGCGCACGCGGGCGCTGCAACACTCGGCGACGATAACCACCATGGCCAGGAACATTGAGCTGCTGCTGCTGAATACTGTCGAGAACCTCGGCATCGTGGGCGACGTGGTGCGGGTCAAGCCGGGGTACGCCCGCAACTATTTGCTGCCTCACGGTTTGGCCGAGCCCCCCACGCCCGCCAAGATCTACGCGCTCAAGGAGCAGCGCGCCAAGGCCCAAACTGAGCTGTCCGCGCAGCGAGCCGTCCGCGAGCAGCTCGTTGAACAGTTGGCCGACGTCACGGTCACCATCGAGCGAAGTTGCAACGACCAGGGCGCGCTGTACGGATCGGTGACTCAGCGCGACGTGTCAGACGCTTTGCAAGCGGCCGGGTACGGCGTCGATGTCAGGTTCGTGCGGCTCAGCCATGCCATTCGCCGAATCGGCGAGTATCCCGTCCCGATCCAGTTCGACAAAGACCTGCGCGCCGAGGCGACCCTCATCGTCAAGCCCGATCGCGAGCTGGAAGATCTCGCTGAACCAGAGCCCGCCCAGGACCAGGCCGATGAACCGTCTGCGGAAACTGATCCCAGCGAGGAGAAGCCGCCACCCAGCCGGAAAGCCAAGACCACCAAGGCCAAGGCGTAGCGGCGAAGCCCGCGCGTAGGCCAATCAGTCACCGCGAGTCACCGAAGCGATCCGCCGCCGCCCATCTCCGCAGACACCGTAGGGAAACGCGG
>JADFIM010000044.1 GCA_022566725.1 Planctomycetota bacterium | reverse complement strand
AGGGGGTGATCGATTGGGGGCGTTGCAATCTGCCCCAAGCAAGCCGGGTGCGGGGGAGCGCAGCGCGCAAGCCACTGTGCCCGAGTCTGACCATTCTTGAATGGCTCTGAGACGGGATTGCTCGACGGCGTGAAGCGGGCGCTCAACTGCTCGCCTATCTCGTCCGGAGATGTCGGGACCGCCTGATTAGAGCCGGTCCCGATTTTCCTCCCGCAACTTTTCCTCCCGTCCGGACCTCATTGCCTGTTCAAGTGGGCTCTTGCGGCCCGCGGCCCGGGTGACGGTGGCCGAATCGATCCTGCTCGAAGTCAACCGCGTCTTGGTGCATCTGCGGCCAAAGCCCCCCCGGGGGCGAACGCCGAAATCAGCTGGAACGTGAACTGCATCTGGCATCGCGAACATTCATCGAATGGATCATTGCAAGGCGGGCAAGCTCACCATTTCGAAAGCGCCTACGCAAAAGTAGCACAAGTTCTCGATGAAGGAAACGATTAAATGACAATTTGTCCACATCGAGATCTGGGCGGCGTCGATCGTGAGGCGTGATCACGCAACAACTTGTTACACAATGGGTTGTGAATGTCAGGCAAGGACCTACTTGGGCGGCTGTCCAATCCCGGGGCATTGTTATTCACGAAGCCCAGCTGAGCTATTAGACGTTTGCGGGGCGGCGGGTGATCAACACGTCGCAGCAGGACCCGCATCGCCTCCACAAGGCCCCAATCGCCGCTTCAATGGGCGGTTCTGTGGCCGGCGACTCACCTGGCCCAGGGCGATTCGCGGGAGGTTCTTGCGCAGTAGTGTGCATAAGTGATTGACCACACGTGACTTGTGAAATTGTCGCCAACGTGGCGATCGGACGTTGACCCAACCGCGCCGACGAGACTACTGTGGGAAGCGGTTCCCGTGGCACACCAAAAGACGCGGCCTTCGGGTCGTGGCGCACCGCCGTCCGGGAGTGTCGGAGCGTCCGGGCGGCGGACTTTTTTCAACATTGCCGCAGCAGCTCTTGTGGCGGCGGTTCACCCGGATGCTTGAGAATATGCCCGGCCAGGCGATCGGCAAGACCGACTGCAGCCTGCACATCCCATCCCGCCAGCACCCCGTGCAACAATGCGACAATACTCGCCTCGTGCGCTTCGGGGCGATGGGCGCGCCCCGACCAGGATGACTCCGCGCTGTGCACAACCATCGGCTCACCCGGTTGGGCGATCACTACTAACGTGAGGTTACCGAGGCGTAGCAGTTCAACCGCAGCCTCCCGCTGCGGCTTGTCAACACCGCTGGGCAGCAGCACGTTGCGGGCGAAGTCGTCAACCACCAGGGTGTTGGCGAACTTCAGCCCAGACATCGCACGGCTCCGATCGAGCTGGTTGTCAGGGCGGTTGGTCAGATCAAACACGCGCAGCGCGAATTTGCATTCAGCGAGGAATCGATCGCTCACCGATCGGGCCTGCCCGGTTCGCCTGGCCAGCGCGCCGTAGACGACGGCGTCTGTTCGCTGCGCGACGTCGGCAAGATCAAAGTCCCACTGCAAGTTGTCGAAGGCGGCTTCCGAATCGAGGCTATGGAAGGTCTCTGCGCCAATCGATCGCACAAGCCGTCGCCCCGTGGCCAGATCAGGATCGCTTTGCAGGTGAGTGACATCCACCCCGAGCACTCGAAGCTGGGCGATCAGCTCCTGGGCCTGCTGGTCCTGACCGAGGCGTGAAATCGCAATGCCCACGTGACCCAGCAGCACCGCGTATCTCGGTATCAGCAGTGCCAGGCCGGCCGGTTCCTCTCGGTCGGGATGCTCAGCCAGCAGCGCTTCGCCGAGACCGACGATGGTCCGTTGACGTGCCATGAGCCGGCTACTCTAACGCATAGTCCGCAAGATTCACCACGGAGAACACCGAGAGGACACCCAGAAGAGGCAGAATCTGCTCAGATATCGCGTCGGTCTCGATCTGGGTCGGCGGAGTGTGCGCTGGTCGGGAAGCGGCTCCGCCTCAACATAATTTCCTCTGCGGCAATCCTCTGTGCCCTCAGTACCTCAGTGGTTATGAGTAATCCGGGCTGGGGGGCCGCTGACCAGGGCGCCGATGACGCAGATGCGGCAATGCGCGATGGGATCCTTCGCCCGCCGGCCTGGCATCGTCGAAGCACGCTGCCGGGCCTCGACGCAACGGCTTGCTCGCCAGCTTTGGCCGGCGCAGGCCGCCCACGCCGATCAACTGTTGATGTGCTTGTCATTGCGATGGAGCGTGCTTGTCGCGCGGACCTGCCTGGTGGTCCCGGCGGTTCTGGCAGCACGCCATTGCGTGGCCGAGACGACTCCGGCAGCAATGAGCACGTTGACCGGGCTCGAGTTGAAGTACGCGCCATTGGCGGTGCCCGCTGCGCCTTCGGCCGGGGCGCCTCCAAGTGTCTCGGCGGCGAGTGAGTCTGTGCCCCCATTTGGCGAGAAAGGGTCCTGGCGGTGGAACCTCATGGAAGGCTTCGCCACGGATGTCGCCGACCATCAGAACCGCTTCGGGCTGCTCGGCGGAGGGTTCAGCTACTTCATGATTGACGACCTCAGCCTCGAGCTGGAGTTCAGCGCACTGTACGTCCATCAGGAGGGACCCAGCGCGGTTGGCGCGAATTTCAATCTGCTGGCTCGCTGGCATGTGGTGGCGAAGGAGCAGTGGTCGTTGTACGTCGAGGGCGGGGCGGGATTGCTCGGCACGACTGAGCGCGTGCCTGCGGCGACGCCTGACTCGGCTGCGGGCGGGCGATTCAGCTTCACACCCCAGCTCGGGCTCGGCGTGAGCTACCAGATCACCCTCAACACCCGCCTGCTGGTCGGTGCTCGGCTGCATCACATCTCCAATGCGCGGACCCGCGCGGACAACCCGCCGCGGAACAGTCTGCTGCTCTACGCCGGGCTGAGCTTTCCGTTTTAGGAGAGGCTTGAAGGCTTGAGGCTTGATGGCTTGGGGGAGCCGGGGCGTGTCGCCCCGGTGGACACCCGCAAAGTCTGCGCGCTCGCAACCGACGCGAACAGATATAGGCAGCCCTGGGATAGCATTCCCGGGGCTTCGGCTCATCACTCATCGTTGCCCGCTTGCTCTCATCCCCAATTGCTCAGCAGCGCCAGCAGATCGAAGATGCCGACGGCGCCGTCGATGTCGAGGTCGGCGAGGCAGTTGGTACCGGCATCGCCCCACGCCGCGAGAACGCCCAGCAGATCGAGAATGCCGACGGTGCCGTCGCCGTTGAGGTCCGCGAAGATCACATCTTCGACGGGATCGAACTGATATTCGTAAGCCCCCATGTCCACGACGACCGGCACGCCGCAGCCGGGGTCGAAGTCGGCCTCATCGGCGTTGAAGCGGGGGTTGCCGTCGAGATCAACCGGGAAGAGTTCCGCGGTGTTGCCGTCCTGGTCGTAGTCATCGGCGTCGATCGGCACGCCCCAGTTGTTCCCGGCGTCGATGCACGGCGAGCCGGATGCGAGGTGGTAGTCACCGTTGACAGGATCGACGAACATCGGATCGGCGTCGATGTTGCCGATTCCTTTCCAGCCGCCCTGTATGTTGCTATAGCGAACGGTGGTCACGGCGCTTCCGACGTCAAGGATCTCGCCGCCAGTGTTGGACCAAACGATCGAATTCTTCAGCGCCGGCGCGGCACCAGTATCACTGTACAAACCACCGGCGCTCTCGCCAGCATTACCGCTGAACGTACAGCTGAGAATGGTTGGATTGGGTGCCCCAAGTCCCGCTCCATCTCGATTAGCCATGGCACCTCCAACATTCGCCAGATTATCGACAAAGGAACAATCGGTGAATATTGGATTAGATCGGTAATCAGTATGTACGGCACCACCACCGGAGAAAGGACCTGAGCCGAGTGCTGAATTGGCTGAGAAGATACAGAGAACAGTCGTCGGACTGCTATTGTTCTCGTTGTACATCCCGCCGCCGCCAATTTCAGCTGTATTGTTCTTGAACGTGCAGGCGGTAACAAGCGGATTACTCCCGTCGTCGTTGACCATCCCACCCCCGTAGGCGGAATGGTTTCCATCGAACGCGCAGTGGGATATGACAGGGCTCCCGCCAAGATTGGCCATAGCACCACCATCGAAGGCGGAGACGTTCGCTGCAAAGAGATTGTTGCTGACCGTCGGACTGCCACGATAGTTGTACATCCCTCCGCCGCGCCCGCCAGGGAAAGGCCTGTCGTCGTTGCCAGCGGTGATGCTGAAACCGTCAAGGACGGCGGTTTCGTCGGTGCCGCTGCCGGTCACGACGTGGTAACAGTTCTCCTCAAACGTAGGCCCCCCGGGGAATTGGTCCGGGTCGTCGTTGCTGAGGAGGTCGCCGGAGAGGATCGTTTCGTAGAGCTCGATGTTGCGGGCATCGGGGTCGGGCGCGCCGAAGCCGGCGTAGCCGCCCATCAGGGCTACGCCGTTGATGAGCTGGAACGTCACCTGGCGGTTGCCGGTGCCAAGGGGATTCAGTTCGTCGCGGTCGGGCTGGTAGGTGCCTTGCCCGACGCGGATCTCGCCGATGCCGCCTCCGGAAGCGGCGGTCAGTGCATCAGCAAGGAATCGGTAGGCGGTGCGCCAACCGGCCCCATCACCGCCCGGCGGGGCATCGTCATCGACGTACAGGACAGGGCCGGCCTGGGCTGCGGATGAGACGAGAGCGATGAGGACTATCGGCAATAGTCGGCCGTGGAGCATGGCTGGGCCTCCTTCGGTTGCAGCACGGTTCGGAGAGCCGTGGCGGCGCGAGAGTCAGCCGGCTTGAGACAAGCCGGCTCGCTGAGCAAGATGGTCCGCACAGCGGACCCTACAAACTGAGCAAGATGGTCCGCTACAAACTCAAGCCGTCCCTGATGCGGTTACAGCGATATGAGCGTACCACGCTCGGCGGGGGTCGCACAAGGAAAAAAGTGGAAATGCTCGCTGTGGGTTGGTCCGCGGGCTTCCGCCCGCGGCTATTGGCCGAGCCCGGAAGACGGTCCGCACAGCGGACCCTACAAACTGGGCGGGCCAATGCCGGGCAAGCGTTGCACAAGACGGTCCGCACAGCGGACCCTACAAATTCATGGCTGATGGCTTTCCGTTCACGTGCCGTTGTATCGGCCGAAGGCGAGGCTGACGTTGTGGCCGCCGAAGCCGAAGGAGTTGTTCAGCGCGTAGCGCACGGGGCGCTCCTGCGCCGTGTTGGCGGCAAAGTCCAGGTCGAAGTCGTTATCGGGGCGATCGAGGTTGATGGTGGGTGGGACGACGCCGTGGTGGACGGCGAGGACGGTGATGACCGATTCGAGGCCGCCGGCTGCGCCCAGCGCATGGCCGGTCATCGACTTGGTCGAGCTCATGACCAGCTTGGGGGCGTGGTCGCCGAAGAGTTGGTTGACGGCACGGACTTCAGCGGTGTCGCCCAAGGGGGTGGCGGTGCCGTGGGCATTGATGTAATCGACCTGGTCGGGGTTGATGCCCGCCTCGGCGATGGCGGCTTGCATGGCCCGCACGGCCCCGATTCCCTTGGGGTCGGGGGCGGCGATATGGTAAGCATCGGCGGAGGAACCAAAGCCGAGCATTTCGGCGTAGATTCGCGCCCCGCGGTTCTTAGCGTGTTCGAGTTCTTCGAGCATCATGACCGCAGCGCCTTCGGCGAGCACGAAGCCGTCGCGATCGTGATCGAATGGGCGAGAGGCCTTCTGGGGCTCATCGTTGCGGGTGGAAAGGGCCTTCATTGCGGCGAATGAGCTGATGCACAAGGGGCTGATGGGGGCTTCGGCGCCGCCGGCGAACATGACCTCCGCGTCGCCGAACTGAATCAGGTTCCACGCGTTGCCGATGGCGTGGGCGCCGGTGGCGCAGGCCGTCGAAGTGGCGGAGTTGGCGCCGCGAAGGTTGTGCCGGATCGAGACGTGGCCGGCCACGGCGTTGACCATCAGCTTGGGGACAACAAAGGGACTGATCTTGCGGGGCCCGCCTCGCAGCAGCCTGGTGTGGCCGTGCTCAATCGTGAGGATTCCGCCGATACCGGAGCCGATGACCACGCCGCGTCGGTAGGGATCGCCGCTGTCGAAATCGATGCAGGAGTCCTCCGCAGCCTCCGCAGCGGCGCACATACCCAGGGCGCAGAAGCGGTCCATCCGCTTGATCTCGCGAGCATCGATGCGGCTGCGCGGATCCCAGTCGTTGACCTCGCCGGCGATCCGCACGTTCCATTCATCGCCCTGCTCGAAAGCGGTGATTCGAGAGATGCCTGAGCGTCCCTCGATCAGCGCCTGCCACATGCTTGGCACGTCTACACCGACGTTGGTCACGGCTCCCATGCCGGTGACGACGACACGCCGGTTCGCATTGCTTCTCATGTGCAGAAGGTCTCGGGAGTCCCCGGGAAGCGGACTGCTCCACACGTTGCGACAGCCGATCGACCGCGGGGGCGGCTGCGGATTCTAGGCGTCCGAGCCGATGCTCTGCTTGATGAAGGCGATGGCCTGGCCGATCGTCTGGATCTTCTCAGCCTGCTCGTCGGGGATCGCGGTTTCAAACTCGTCTTCGAACTCCATGACCAGCTCGACGGTATCCAGGCTATCCGCATGGAGATCGTTGGTGAAGTTTGTGTCGCGGGTGATAGTGCCTTTGTCAACGCCCATTTGCTCGGCGACGATATCGATCACTTTGGCTTCGATTTCGGTTTCCGTCACTTCTGAGGTCTCCTGAGTGAGAGGCCCGGCCCGCCCAGGGCCCGCGGGCGGTCACTATAGCCGGATTTCTTCGCGATGCAATGTGTCAAGGCGTTCAGCCGAGCCCGGCCGGGGAGGCGTCTCGCCCGGCAGGGGGTCAGCAGGCCAGCCCTCCATCCACGACCAGGACCTGGCCGGTGAGGTATCCAGCGAGATCTGAGGTCACAAACGATACGACATGTGCGATCTCTTCGGGCTGGGCGAACCGTCGCACGGGCAGCGAACGGATCACCTCCTCTCGTCGCTGCGGTGACAGGGCATCAAGCATGCTGGTTTCGACGAAGCCCGGGGCGACCACGTTGGCGGTGATGCCCTTGGGGCCGAGTTCCTTGGCGAACGATTTCGTGAGCCCAATGAGGCCGGCCTTGGCGGCGGCGTAGTTGGTCTGCCCGGCGTTGCCGATGACCCCGGTGACGGAACCGATGTTGACGACGCGTCCGAATCGTCCTCGCATCATTGGGCGGGCCGCGGCCCGGCAGGCTACGAACGACGAGCGCAGGTTCACCGCGATGACCTGGTCGAAGTCGGCGTCGCTCATTCGCAGGATCAAACCGTCTCGGGTCATGCCGGCGTTGTTGACGAGAATGTCCAGCCGGCCGTGGGTGGAAGCGACCGCCTCGATCATCGCGCTGAGCGATTCGGAGTCGCTGACATCGCAAGCGCGAACCTCGGCCGTGCCGCCGGCGTCCTCGATCTGCTGTCGCACCTCTTCCAGCGCCTCGGCCGAGCGGCTCACCAGCACTACCAGTCGACCGTCGGCAGCGAGTCGCTGGGCGATGGCCCGCCCGATCCCACGGCTGGCGCCGGTGATGATCGCTATTCGCGGTTCGATGGTTTGCCTCGTGTCATTCGGTTGGTGAGGTGAACGGGAAGAAAAAAGCCCGCCGTGGGCGGGCCTTGATTGTACTGAAAATGTGAACGTTGCCAATCGAGCGGCTTAGCCCGGCGGGCCGGGCGGCCGCCGCGGGTTCCTTGGAACTGGTCTTCTACCGGGCCCAACGGGCCCCGTGGGACCGCTAGGTCCGCCCGCCGGGGTCATCGAGGTGCCGCTGCTGCCCCGCCGCTCGCTGACGATTTTCTGTGGCACGACGAATTCTTCGTCCGGCTTGTACGCTAGGGCAAGCTCCTGCTCGAGAAGCTCAAACCACGCGGCGATCCAGTCGGAGCCGCTGAGCTTGTCCATGATGTTCGGCGGCGTGGCGACGGCATCGAACGTCGCGCCATCGATGCTGGTGGTGTAGTACCACAGTTGTGGTTGGTGTCCCATGCCGACGTAGAAGATGGCTAGCGCGCACGCCTGACCGTCCGGGCTCTCGCCCGCCTGCACGTGAATGCGCGTGATCTGGGAGGTGGTTTTCTCCCATGCCCCGGATCGCACCAGGTCCTCCAACTCGAGTCGATCAAGCATCGAGAGCATGGTCCCCAGCGCCGTGGCGTCCGAGCGGGCAAAGGTATCGAAGAATTCCAGCACGGCCCGGCGGTCATCCTCTTTCGCAGGAGCGTCCTCTTCGAGCAGCTGCACGCGCTCGTCGATGCCCAGCTGAACCATGAGTTGATCGATCGGCGTCACCGTTGGTTTGGGAGGCGGAGGCGGCGGAGCCACCCTGGTGACCACCGGCGGCGGCGGCGGGCTGCTCTCGCATCCAATCGAGCCTGTGGCGGCGACGGCACATGCAGCCGCAGCCCCAACGAGTCGAAGCAGTCGTGTTTCATGGCTGGTCATGGTTGATCACCTTTACGTTACGGTCGATACGGCGCATCAGACCTCGCAGAACGACCCCCGGGGCCAATTCGTGATAGCTCATTGTACCTCCGCCGACAAGTTCCTGGCAGATTTCGGACCACAGAACAGGGCTGACGATCTGTTCGACGAGCCGGCGTTTGAGAAGTTCCATATCCTGCGGGTGGTGTGGCTGGGCGGTCACGTTCGACCAGACCCGGACCTTAGGAGGCTGGAAACTCATATGACCCAGGGCCGTGGCCATGCCATCGGCGGCGGACTGCATCAGCGGCGAGTGGAAGGCTCCGGCCACGGCCAGCGGCGTGGCTCGCAATCCGCGGCGCCCGGCCGCGTCAGCGGCCCGTTGGCAGGCGACGGCGTGACCCGAGAGCACGATCTGGCCGGGCGCGTTGACGTTGGCGCAGACGAGCACGTCACCCCCACGTGCCTCGTCACAAATGGCCTGGGCTTGCCGTTGGTCGGCCCCGGCCACGGCGACCATGCCGCTTCGGCAGCGCTGCGCCGCCTCCTGCATCAGCCGGCCTCGCCGAGCGACCAGCCGCAGCCCGGACACGAAGTCGAAGACGCCCGCCAGGCACAGCGCCGTGTATTCGCCCAGCGACAGCCCGGCCGTCGCCGTCAGCGGCAACTGTCCATTTCGTTCAACGAGCCCGCGATGGCAGGCGACCGAGCAGACATAGATCGCCGGCTGAGCGATGTCGGTTCGGTTCAGCAGATCCGCCGGGCCGTTGAAACAGATCTCGCTGAGTGGGCGATCGAGTGATTCACCCAGCGCCTCATCGGCTTGAGCAAAGATACGTCTGGCCGCTTCGCTGGCCTCATGCCAGGCCTTGCCCATGCCTACGGCCTGGGCCCCTTGGCCGGGACAGAGGATCACGGCTTGCAAGTCGGTCATCTCGCGGCTGTCCTCAAGCCTCAAGCCTAGAGCCTTCCCTACAGTTTCCACACGCTGGTGGACCATGTCAGGCCGCCGCCGATGGCGACGAACATGACATAGTCGCCGCGCTTGACTTCGCCGGCCCGCCACAGTTGATCGAAGCACAGCCCGACCGAGCCGGCTGAGCTGTTCCCGTGCGTATCGATATTGATGTAGAACTTCTCCGGAGGCAGGCCGAGCTTCTGGCGGGTCGAGTCGATGATACGCAGGTTTGATTGGTGGCAGATGAACCGGCTGATCTGACAGGCGGAGAGGCCGGTGGCTTCGAGGGCTTCCTCGATCACCTCCCGCATCTTGACCACGGCGAACTTGAAGATCTCTCGTCCACGCATCCGCAGGCAGCCGAGGCGAATGGGATTGTCACGGTCGTGGTCAGGGATGTCCTGCTCGCGGCGGGGGATGTAGAGGGATTCCCACAGCGCGGCGTCGGCTTGCATGGTTTGGTAGAGGCAGCCAAGGGATGGGTCGTCATCGCGGGCCACGACCACGGCTCCCGCGGCGTCGCCGAACAGAATTGACAAGGTGCGATCGGTGTAATCGGTGATGGTGCTCATGGTGTCGGCGCCGATGACGCCGATGGTGCGATATCGGCCGCAGCGGATCAGCGAGTCCGCGATGTTGATGCTGTAGACGAACCCGCAGCAGGCGGCGCCGACGTCGAAGGCGCCTGCGGGAGCAGCGCCGAGGGCATCGGCGACGCGGCAAGCCACACTTGGGCAGGTCATCTCCCCCGTGACCGTTCCGAGGATGATCAAGTCCAGATCGCTCGCGGCAAGCTTCGCATCCTCCAGCGCCCCCCGCAGGGCGTCACAGGCGAGCGTAAAGGTGCCTTCACGCTCCGGATCGACGACACGCCGCTCGCGGATCCCTGTGCGCTGGACGATCCATTCGTCGGTCGTGTCCACCATCTTCTCGAAGTCGGCGTTGGTCAGTACCTTCTCCGGCACGGCCGAACCGACTCCGGCGATCCGAATCCCGAATCCGTCGGGCGAGTTCATGCGATGGCTTCTTCCATGATGCCGAGCCGCTGGGAGATCGCCTGGTTGACGCCGGACTCTACGAATTGTTTGGCGCGTAACACGGCATTGGTGATCGTGCGTGCGACGCTGGAGCCGTGGCAGATGAGGCAGACGCCGTTGACGCCCAGCAACGGCGCGCCGCCGTATTCATGATAATCGTGTTTTGCATAGATGCTCTTGACGACCGGCTCAAACCGGGCGGCCAGCTCGGGATCGATCTCAGAAACTTCGCGGGCGATCGCCTTGAAGATGCCGGCGGAGAGACCCTCGGCGAGCTTGATCATGACATTGCCCACGACGCCGTCGGTCACGATCACGTCGGCCTCGCCGTTGAAGACGGCCCGGCCTTCGATGTAGCCGACGAACTGCAGGCTGTTGTTGGCCCGCAACGTATCGCGGGCTTGCTTCATTTCCGCAGTGCCCTTTTGTTCCTCGCCGCCGACGTTCATGAGCGCGACCCGCGGGCGATCGATACCCAGCACCAGCCGGGCATAGACCTCGCCCATCACCCCGTACTGGGCCAAGTGGTGCGGCTTGGGTTCGAGGTTGGCGCCGACGTCGATGAGCACGACCGGCCCGCAGAAGGTGGGTACGGTCACGGCTACGCCGGGACGGTGTACGTTGGGCAACCGGCGCAAATACATCTGCGCCGCGGTCACGCAGGCTCCGGTGTTGCCGGCGGAGATCATCGCGTCAAGGGTGTGTTCGGCCCTGCGGCCGGCCATGCGCGCGAGCACGGCCAGCGAGCTGTTCTTCTTGGATCGCACAGCCTCCACCGGCGGCTCGTCCATGCCGATGACGTCTGTGCAGGCCACAACGGTGACGCGATCGTTACCGGCGGCGAGCTGCGAGACGGCCGGGTTGATGACCTGGGGATCGCCCACGAGCACAAGCTCGTCGTCGAGGCCGATTTGGTCCAGCGAAGCGATGGCTCCTTCAAGAATCGCGTCGGGGGCATTGTCGCCCCCCATCACATCGACGCCGATTCTCATCGATCATTCGCCTTCGGCGGTCTTGATTTGGAGACCCGGCCGAACATAGCCGCAGGACGGGCAGGCCTGGTGAGGCGACTTGGCGGAGCCGCAGTTGGGACACCCCACGGTGTGGGGCGGGCGCAGGGCGTGATGCGACCGTCGCTTGCCCTTTCGGCTGGGCGAGGTTCGGAATGCTGGAACAGCCATGGCCAAATCCTTGCCTGGCGTGGCCCGCGACCCGACGCGGAGCCGATGGGTTTGCACCGACGGGGCTTCGGCGCATCTGCCGGTGAACAACCGATAGACCGGCCGACTCTAAAACGCCGCCGCCGAAATGTCAACTTTGCCGCCGGCCGGCTATATGCCCAGGCGCTTGTCCGTGGGGTCGATCAGCCACAACCAGTCATCAAAGAGGAACTCCAAGCGGATGGCCAGCAGGGCGATTCGCCCCATCACGGTGTAGCCGAAGCCGGCGCCGAAGGTGATCATCAGAAACCAGATGCCGAGCTTGGCGGTCTTGCCGACAATGCCCTTGTGCTCGAACGAGAAGAAGAAGTAGACGAGGCATGAGAGGACGCCGATGAGGAGAATGATGTTGGCCAGTGAAGCCCAAACATCGAATACGCCGCCCTCGGTTACATACAACGGGTCAATGCTGTTGCGGATCTGGGTGAGGAAGTCGGCCTGCAGGAAACGGATGAGTCGTAGACCACAGAATGTTCCGATGAAGAAGGCCATCGGCCAGCGCGAGATCCACCCTCCCTTGGGGGAAAGTCGCCACAGGAGCATCAGGCCGAGAACCAGCGGGATGAGATAGAGCAATTCCTGCCGCTCGTCTTCACCCAGTCCGGGCATGGCCCAATTGCGGACCAGAGTGGGGGAGAGTTTCCCAATCAGGTTGGGCACAATCTGATCCCAGAAGGCAACAACCATCCAGTATGCGGCCGAGATGCCGACAAACACCGACTCGGCGATCTTGTAAAGGGGGTTGTCCTTGATGAGGAATGAAAGCACGAACAGCGTGAACAGCGCCGCCAGCCAGACGCCGATGGACCGCGCGAGGCTGAATTGAATGTTACCGCCGGCCGGCTGCTGCACGAATTCCCCGTAATTCGATGTTTTCTGTGATGTCCAGGACACACGACGATCGGCGGGAATCGCCGAGACCTCGACATCCTCGGGCACCTCATCCATACTCACCCAGTCAGATTTGTCCTCATCACCCAGATCGACGAACTCTCGCGGTGATTCTTCGACGTACATCCTTGCCATGCCGTGTTCAGTGAACATGGCGCGACCGAATAACATCACGGCTCCGATCAGGAACACAATCAGCCAGATCGTGGTTTCGCGGCTCATGACCGAGCCTCCCGCTTGCGCTCGGTGAAGAAGATGATGTTGCCAGCGATGATCAGCAGGATCATGAGCACGTGGGCGACAAGCTGCGGTCCCATGCGGCGAATACCTTCCAGGTACTTCCCATCGGGTTCCCTACCCAACGCGCGATCGTACTTGTCAATGACGAGTTTCTCATACTCTGCGGCGCCTTTGATGGCTCCGAGCAATCCGGTAAGCTGCTCAGGAATATAGGGGTAGAGCAACGGTGCCTGTACGCCTGTGCAACCAGCGACAAGCCTGATCGTCTCGGGATAGGGTGTCGCCGCGTACTGCACCCATTCTTTGGTTCCAACGTATCCGGCGCTGATGTTGATGACGAGTTCGAAGTCCTGAACGCTGTAAATCCCGTTCATCATTTCGATTTGATCGACGTTGGTCCCCTTGTCATCAGTTGTATACAGCTCACGAAGGTCGGTCACGATCACCTTGATCACACCTTCATTGCCGGGTTTATAGCCGAGGTTCAGATAGTCCTTGCCGTATTCGAGCTTGGGGAAGTCCGCCCGGATGACCTTATTGATCGTGTCGTCGATCATCTGTGGACCGACGGGCCAAAGCCCAAGGAAGTACATCTTGAGTTTCTTTTCGCAGCAGTGCCGCGTGAATGCGGTCGCCATGGGACCGAGCTCGCCCTCGCTTCCAGGATCAAAATCAAACGCAAGCAGCACCGGATCACCCTCGTTGAGGTTCTCAATCTCATCGAAGACGTTCTGCGCGAGACCCGTCGGCTTCTCCGGGAATCGAACCTGTAACAGAATCGGGATCGCCACAGACAGAAGCATCAGGAGGAAGATCCACCGACGATCAAGGTTCTTGAAGAACTCATACATGGCTCATTCGTCTCCTGATCCCAGATAAGACCGGTCAACGCCAAGCAATACTTTCAGCGATGTCGAGGCAATACCCAGCGCGATACCGATCATGATGGCGCGGTTTCCGGCGGCATTGAATACTTGCATGATGTAGACGGTTAGAGTCTCGATCTTGAGCCCCTCA
>JADFIM010000240.1 GCA_022566725.1 Planctomycetota bacterium | reverse complement strand
TGGAAGCTGCTCGACCCCAACACCGGGCGCGAGCTGAGCCCGCAAGCCGATTCGGCGCCCGCGCCCCCTGACCCCTGACTCCTGATCCCTGATGCTCGAGAGGATCATCTCCGGCGGACAGACCGGCGTCGATCGGGCGGCTCTGGACGTGGCGATCAAGCTCGACCTGCCCTGTGGCGGCTGGTGCCCCAAGGGTCGAGCCAGCGAGCAGGGGCCGATCCCAGACATCTATCCTTTGACCGAAACGCCTCTGGCCGATCCGGCCCAGCGCACCCGGTTCAACGTCCGCGACGCCGATGGCACCCTCATCATCGCTCACGGTGAGCTCACCGGCGGCACCGCCCTGACCCGTGACTTCGCCGCCTCACTTGCCAAGCCCTGTTTGGTTGTTAGTCCTGACAATACATCGGCCGCAAAGATGGTCGCTGCGTGGTTGACCGAACACAAGATTCGAATCCTCAACGTGGCGGGGCCGCGTGAGAGCCGGGACCCGGGGATCTACGAACGAGCGGGCAAGCTCCTTCACGCTGTTATCTGCGGTGACACGCCATGCTGATACCATGCTCCCATACGCGTGGGGTGTGCTATGCGCACCGGCCCCATAGGTCCGCACAGCGGGCCCTTCTTGGCTGAGACATGTCCGACAAATCCACCGACAATCGAGTCACTCTGCAGGAGCTGGCCTGCGATGCCTCCAATCCCGAGGAGCTGCGCCGCGCCCTCGATGAGGCGCTCGATTATCGCGGAGACGTCACCATCACGCGAAAGTCCAGCGGCGAATCGATCCAAGGCTACGTCTTCGATCGCACATCCGCAGCCACGCTGGGCGACTCGAAGATCCGCATCATTCCCACCGACGGCGGGCAGCGCATCACCATCCCTTACGACGACATCGCTCAGGTCCGATTCACCGGCAAGGACACCGCCGCCGGCAAGTCCTTCGATACCTGGATGAAAAAATACGTCCGGAACAAACTGGCCGGTGAAGCTGCGAACATTGAGTCCGAGTCGCTCGATGACGCGTGAGGTGGGCGTCTGTGGCGGCAATCGCCACGGACGGGGCCTCAAGGCCGTAGCGGGGGCAATGGTCATTCACCCGCACCACCTATGAAAATAGACAAATAAACCCCAGCGACCCTGTCGGGCCGCCGAAGTAGGTGTGGGGCATGGCGACTTGTTGAACCTTCTGACGATCATCGGCGGCGTGGCTTTGCTGGTCTTCGGCGTGCGCTACCTGCGCAAGGGTTTGGACCGGCTGTTCGGCCGGCGACTGGGCACGTGGATGCAGCGGCTGGCGGGGAGGCGCGGCTTCTCCTTCCTGGCCGGCATCGGGGTCTCCGTCGTCGCACCTTCCAGCACCACCATGTCGCTGCTGGCGGTGCACACGGTCCAGGCCGGCCACCTCACCGCCCGGCAGATGCTCACCATTGTGTTGGGAGCCAACATCGGCCTGACCATCATGGTCCTGCTCATTGCGCTTCAGCAGGAACAGCTCGCACCGATCGTGGTGCTGGCGGGCGTGGCGCTATTTCAGTTCACCAAGAGTCCGCGCAGTCGTGGAATCGGCCAGGTCCTGCTCGGCCTCGGATTCATCCTCTTGGCCATCGACATCATGAAGCGCGCCGCGGAAACCGTGGACATGCAAAGCGGCCTGTGGGCGGTCATCAACTTCGAGAACCTCACCGAGCACGCGGTGCTGCTGGCGATCTTCGCGGCGATGTTGGCGATGGCCCTTCAGTCCAGCACGGCCACCATCGGCCTGGTCATCGGCCTGGGGGTATCCGAAGCGGTCAGCTTCAAACTCGCCGTCCCTGTTGTGCTGGGCGCCAACGTGGGGCTCGCGGTGACCACGCTCATCGTTGGCTGGCGGGTGATCGAGCCCCGGCGATTGGCGCTGGGCAATCTGCTCCTGAAACTGGCGTTGGCCGGGCTGGCGCTGGCGGCTCTGAATCTGCTGGGCGATCGTCTGCCCAACCCCGGGCCCGAGTCGTTCGGCCTGGCGATCGCCGGCGTGCATAGCGGCTTCAACATCGTCCTGGCAGCGGTCGGCCTGCCTCTGGTCGGCGTGGTGAGCTCACTTCTGGAGCGCGTGGTTCCCACACCGCCCCCCGAGCGGCGCAAGGCTTTCGGTCCCAAATACATCAGTAACGGGCCCATCGGCGGCGTGGCCCTGGCTATGGGCCAGGCGTTGCGCGAGATCACCCACATGTCCGAGATCATCCGTGCCATGCTCCGCGACGTCTGGGCGGCGCTGGAGACCGGCAACGAGAAGCTTGCTCGCGACGTGGCCGTGCGCGACGATCAAGTCGATCTGCTGGACACCGAGGTCAAGCGCTTCCTAACCCGGATGGCTCGAGAAGAGGCCGGCGAGTACGACGCCGACGAACAGATGCGCCTGCTTCGGTATCTGGCCGAGGTGGAGACCATCGGCGACATCATCGACAAGAACATCAGCGAGCTGGTGCTGAAAAAAATCCGCCTCGGAGCCGAGTTTTCCAAAGAGGGGGCCGAGGAGCTCAAGGACTTCTACCGCAAGGTCTCCGAGAACGTGGTCATCGCCGAGACCGCCTTCACCACCCGCGACCGCGCCCTGGCCCAGCAACTGCTCCGCCACAAACAGCGGATCGATCAATACGAGCGCGAACTGCGGGACCGGCACTTTGCCCGGCTCAACGCCGGCCTGGTCGAATCACACGAGACCAGCGCCATCCACCTCGATCTGCTCACGCACCTGAAGCGCATCAACAGTTGCGTCACGCACGTGGCCTACGCGATTCTTCAGGACACCCAGCCTAAGCACACAAGCGCCCCCACCGGCGCCGGCGAGTGAGGCAAACCACGTGTCGCGCCCTGGCACACATAGCCCCGGGCTTGCCCGGGGTTGATACCCAAATCAGCATGAACCACCACCCGCCACAAGTGGCGGGCTATATGAAACCCGACCGTCGCTCTATGCGAGATCATCGCGTCGGAAGGCGATGTCGGGGCGGCGAGAAGGGTGGTGTTCGAGGTATTCGGTTCGCCAGCAGCCGACCCAGTGGTCCGGTTCGATCTCATAGAGCACGGAATCCGCCCCGCCGGGTGATTTGGCCAGGTCATCCGGCGGATCCATCGCCGGCCACCAGGGCACGATGCCCTTCTCATAGCCGGGTAGCTTCTTGAACTGGTCGGGATCGTTGGTCACCTCATCGATGGTCGTGAGCCGGTGCTTGACCTCGCCGAGCTTGGGCATCGACTTGAACAGTCCGCGGGTGTATGGGTGGTGCGACTTTTCGAACAGGTCGTAGACCGTCGCATACTCGACGACCCGGCCGGCGTACATCATGCAAACCACGTCAGCATTCTCCGCGACCACGCCCAGATCATGGGTGATCAGCATCATGGCCATGTCGCGGTCGCGCTGAAGATCTGCAAGCAATTCGAGAATCTGGGCCTGAATCGTCACATCAAGCGCGGTGGTGGGCTCATCGGCCAGCAGCAGCTTGGGCTGACACGCCAGGGCCATGGCAATCATCACTCGCTGCCGCATCCCGCCGGAGAACTGGTGTGGATAAGCGCGAAGCCGCTGTGCGGGATTCGGGATGCCTACATCGTTCATCGCCGCGACGGCGATCTCGACCGCTTCTTTCTGGGTGACCTTCTGGTGCAGCAAGACGGCCTCGATGATCTGATCGCCGATGGTGTAGACGGGGTTGAGGCTGGTCATCGGCTCCTGGAAGATCATGGCGATCTCGCCGCCGCGCACCTTGAGCATTTGTTTTTCGGTCAGCGAAAGCAGATCGCGTCCTTCAAAGA
>JADFIM010000239.1 GCA_022566725.1 Planctomycetota bacterium | reverse complement strand
GCTGCGATGCGGGCCGCTGACTTACGAGCTGCTCGTCCCCGCTGGCGACCAGCCCCGACTCGCGGGCCTCGTCGGCGACCGCGTCGAATTTCACACGCTGCATTTCCTGGAAAGCCAGACCCAGGGAGCCAGCTACGTTGAGCGGCTCATCGGATTCGCCACTGCCGACCAGAGAGCTTTCTTCGAGCTGCTGACGACGGTGAAAGGCCTCGGCACCCGCCGGGCCCTGCGAGCGTTGCAGTTGCCGTATCAAACCATCGCCGAGGCCATCGTGAACAAGGACATCGATCTACTCATCTCGCTGCCGGAGATCGGTCGGCGAACCGCCGAGACCATCGTCGCCGAGCTGCATGGCAAGGTGGACCGGCTGGTCGAGCTCAAGCCCGCCGACTCGTCCGCTGACGTTCCCCAGCGGGCAGCCATGATCCGTGACGCTGTAGCCGTCTTGACCCAACTGGGCGAGCCGTCGCTGCCGGCGCGGCGGCTCATCGAGCATGCGCTGGCCGATGACCCGAGCCTCGATTCGGCTGACGCGCTCGTCGCAGCCGCCTACCGTGTGAAGGCAGTCGGATGAGACACCCTGCGCCCGTCATCAGCCGCTGCGCGGCCCGGCGCCGCGATTGAACCTTGGGAAACCACCATGCGGTACGCAGTGATCATGGCCGGAGGCGTCGGGAGCAGGCTTTGGCCCATGAGCCGAAGGAAGCGCCCCAAGCAGTTGCTCCCGCTGATTGACGGCCGGTCACTGCTTGAGTTGGCGGCCGGGCGCCTCGAAGGGGTGGTTGATCCCCCAAGACGACTGATCTGCGCGAGCGAAGCTCTCCGCGCGCCTATTCGCGAGGCGATTGGGGAGTTGACCGACGAGCAGATCCTCGGCGAGCCGGTCGGCCGCGATACGGTCAACGCCGTGGGATTCACCGCAGCCGTGTTGGCCAAGCGTGACCCGGACGCGATCTTTGCGGTCTTGACCGCCGATCACATCATCGAGCCGCAGGATGAGTTTCGACGCAAGGTCGAGCTGGGGTTCCAGGTGGTGGAGAACGACCGCAGTCGCTTCGCAACGTTCTCGATCATGCCGACCTACCCCGCCACGGCCTACGGATATGTGGAGCGTGGCCCGCCGATCCCGGGGTTCCAAGGCGCCTACGAGGCCAAGCGCTTCGTCGAGAAGCCCGATGCCAAGACTGCCCAGGCGTATCTTGATGCCGGCACGTTCGGCTGGAACAGCGGCATGTTCGTGTTCGGCGCCGCCGAGTTCCTCGACGCGCTGCGGCGATTCAAGCCCCGGTCATACGAAGGCATCGCCCGCATCGCCGAGGCCTGGGGCACACCGCAGCAGCGAACCGTCCTCAACGAGGTCTATCCGACCCTTCCGAAGATCAGCGTCGATTATGCGGTGATGGAGCCGGCCTCGCAGGACGAGCAGATCAGCGTCTGCACGGTCACCATGGGCGTGTGGTGGATGGACATCGGCAGTTGGCCGAGCTACGGCGAAACACTCGGCGAGGATCAGCACGGCAACCGCGCCAACACGATCACAACGCACCTCGATTCACGCGATGTCCTGGCCGTCTCCGACGATCCGAACCACACGATCACCACCATCGGCTGCAAGGACCTGATCATTGTCCACACCTCCGAGGCCACGCTCGTCTGCCCAGCCTCCCAAGCCGAGCGAGTCAAGGAACTCACCGACCGCGTGGACAAATCATTGCAGTGACCGCCCCCATCACTCATCACCGATCACTCATCACTCTTCATCATCACCCCCGATCCGCAGCGCTCGCCTGCGGCTCGCGGCTAAACTTCCCCCTGACTCCTTGACTCCTGACTCCCCCTATGCGCTACCTGGCCATCGACCTCGGCGAGCGACGCACCGGCCTGGCCGTCGGCGACGACCAAACCGGCGTCGTCACACCGCTGAGCGTCCTTGAGTTGCCTCGCGGCGGGGCACTGATTGAAGCCCTGGTCAAAGCGCTCAAGGAACATTCGCCGGACGAGATCGTGCTCGGCCTACCGCTGAACATGGACGGTACTGAAGGAGCACCGGCAAGGCGTGTCCGCGAGTTCGCCAAGACGTTGCGAGAGCGCTGCGAATGTCTCGTGCACTGCCAGGATGAGCGGCTCACCAGTTACGCCGCCGACCAGCGCATGGCTCGCACCGGGCGAACGCACAAGCAGAAGAAAGGGATGCGCGACGCGCTGGCCGCCGCGGAAATCCTACGGGATTTTCTTGACGAGTCCGCAAGCCGGGCCTGACGAGTCCGCGAGGAAGGCCCGGGTCCAGAACACCAACAATGCCGGCGGTTCACGCCGGATGCACGAAGCTGAGGTGCATCTCGGCGTGGCGGCAGTGAAATTGCACCCATTGCTCGTGGGTCAGCGCACCAAGGAGGGGGCTGGCCTTGGTCATACGCTCGCTCTTGGCCCGGCCGATCGTTTCGCGCAAGCTCGCGACGGCTTGCTCAAACGCCAGTTGGTCGCTGGGAAGCCTGGCTCTCATCGCCGCTGGCACGTTGAATCCCGGACGCATCGGCTTGGTCAGCGCTTGCGACCGGAGCAACCGCCCCAGCACACGCAGTGGCAAGGCCAGTTTGAACCCAAAGCCGTCCACCGACAAGGTGATGACATCCGTCACGTGCTGGACGATCTGGGCGGCTGTCCAGTTCCCGGTGGTGCGGATTGCGCTGCCATCCAGCGCTTCGACATCGGCCTGAATATCGTCGAGGCTCCTAAAGCTGAGCCTGCGCCGATCCGTCACCTTCTTCGTTTCAATCATGGTCAAACCCCCAAGCTTCGCCCGGCCATCAGGTCTCCACACTGGCCGCCTCGGCGTCGAGGTACCACTTCAACTCGCCGGCGACCGGCCGCACACCCTTGATCGGCAACTCTTCGGACGATTCCTCGCCCGTGGCCGCCCGCTGGATCGTCGGCGCCTTCGCCGATCCGGTGACGAGCACCGCGATCATTCGCGCAGCGTTGATCAGCGGGAACGTCATCGTCACCCGCTGCGGCGGATCGGCGCCTTGGGCGTCGATGCAAAGAACGCGGCGCTGGGTTTCGCCCAAAGCCTTGTTGAACGGGAAAAGGCTGGCGGTGTGGCCGTCGTCTCCCATCCCCAGCAAGACGAAATCGAGACGATCCTGTCCCTGCTCTCGCGACTGCATGACCTCCCGCAGCTGGTTTTCATAATCGATATCGGCGCTGGCGGAGTCGGTAAAGATCGGATGCACCTGCTCCCGCGGGATCCCCGAATGGTCAACGATCGTCTCCTTGATCATTCGATAGTTGGATCGCTCGTCATCCAAGGGAACGCTCCGCTCATCGACGAACCACAGGTGGGTGCGCGCCCATGGAAGGCTTCGGCAGTTGGGGTCGTACATCAACCGTTCATACAACGGCTGCGGGGTCGAGCCGCCGGACAGGGCCAGGTGGAAATCGCCGAACTGCCGAACGCACGCCTGGGCCTGAGCCACCATCTCGGCCGATAGCCCATCGATCAGCCCCTCGGCGGTCTCGGCCACGATTACTTTGCCCGGCAGCGGCGGGCCGATCAGCCTCGGCTCCGCCAGATCGTAGGTGTCGGCGCTCTCAGTTCGGGCAATATTGGGCCGTTGTCGTTTCATCGGTGCCGCTTCATGATTGCACACCGCGAGCCGATTGACCAGTGCAAATCCCCCAGACCCGTCTTTGCGCCGTGCCAGGCGCGTCGCAGCCCTACCCTTGGTCTATGGTGGGCTTGCTGACCTGGCCAACCTACGGGACGCGGTTCCCCGGCCACGGCCGAGGGTGGATCGACCGCAA
>JADFIM010000043.1 GCA_022566725.1 Planctomycetota bacterium | reverse complement strand
TCACCGGAACCATCGTCGAAAACCGCCAGCGCCCGCATTCCGCCCCCGGCCACGCCGCTGGCCAGGGGCGACCAACCGCTGCCGTCCCACTTGGCGATGTTGTTCGCGCGGACGCCGCCGGCTTCGGTAAAGAAGCCCCCGGCGTACAAGGCTGGTCCCTCACCGGAACCGTCGTCAAACCCCGTAAGCGCCCATACGTTGCCATCCATCCCGCTGCCTAGTGGCGCCCAGCCATTCTCGTGCAACCTGGCGATGCGATTGAGAGGCACGTCGTCGCCGGTGGTGAACAAACCCCCGATGTAGAGGGCTGCTCCGTCGCCGGAACCGTCGTCAAGAACGGTCATGGCGAACACGGGCCAGTCCAGGTCGGCCGAAGGGAACTCATCCGACCAGTACGGTTCACATGGCTGGGCGGACACCGCGCGAGTGCCCATCGCGACGACGGACACCAACAGAACTGCTTCAAGTCGTGGATGCATATTCATGACAATCCCTTTCTGCAGCGCGTTGCACGCCCCAATAGCGCAGCCGAGTCGCCAGGCGTCGAAGCAAACATTCCCAGCCGTACAGCGCCCGTTCCCCAACGCCGGATTGCTGCTGAGAGGTAGTTCGCGTGAATACCGGGTGAACTCCGTGCCGCGCACCGGTGAACAGGCAGGCCCAAAGAAATGACGGCCACGACCTGCCGAAACGTTGACGAGCCCGGCCCCAAAGCGCAGGGCCCGCTCGGCCGCTACGAATAGTGTACCTCGGCGGCGCGAAAGGGCAAGCGAATTCGCCCCCATCCATGGTTCGGCGTCGATTCCGCCGACCGGCACCACCCGGTGGCTCGTGGCGGAGAATATTCGGCTCCCCTAGAATCCCAGTCGATGATCGCCAGACGCCGGACCCGACAAATCAGCCTGGGCGACGACCGCACGGGGATCGTTGCGATCGGCGGCGACGCGCCGGTGGTCGTGCAGACGATGATCGCGGGCTACACCTATGACATCGATACCTGCGTGGCGGAGATCAACCGGCTCGCCGCAGCGGGAGCCGAGGTGGTCCGCGTAGCCGTGCCCCAGCGCAAGGACACCGAAGCGCTGGGTGAGATTCTCAACCAGACCTCGGTGCCCATCGTCGCCGACGTGCACTTTCATTATCAGCGAGCGCTGGAGGCGATCGAAGCAGGCGTGCACAAGGTCCGCCTCAACCCCGGCAACATCTCCGACCGCGAACAGGTCAACGCCGTCATCGACGCCTGCCGCGACGCGCACATCCCCATCCGGGTCGGCGTCAACGAAGGGTCGATCATTGAGCGCAAAGATAAGCAACAGCGACTGAAAGAGCTCGGCCGATTCTTCTCCGAACACCGCCACGGCCATCTGCTGGCCATCATGATCGCCAAGCTCGAAGAGTATGTGGACATCTTTGACGCCAGGGACTTCCACGATATCTGCATCAGCGCCAAGTCGATGGATGCGTCCCTGGTCATCGACGTCTACACCGAGATCTCGAAGCGTTTCGACTATCCGCTCCATCTGGGCGTGACCCATGCCGGGCCGAAGGAAACTGGCGCGATCCGCAGCGTCGTGGCACTGGGGACGCTGCTGGCCAACGGCATCGGCGACACGATCCGAATCAGCTATGCCAGCGATTCCGTCCACGAGGTTGAGGACGCCTTGGAGATGCTGTACTGCCTGGGCCTGCGGCAGCGTGTCGGGGCCGAGCTGATCGCCTGCCCCACCTGCGGGCGCATCCAAGTGGACTTGTTCACGCTTGTGCAGGAAGTGCGAAAGAAGCTAGCCGATGAAATTGAATTGCCGATCAAGGTTGCGGTGATGGGTTGTGTGGTCAACGGACCCGGTGAAGCGGAGGGGGCTGATGTCGCCGTGTTCGCAGGCAACCGCCGCGGGATCATTTACGTTCAGGGTGAGCGGGTCGCCAACGTGCCCGAGCACGAGATTCTCGATCGTCTCTTGCAGGAGTGCCGCGTGTTCCAAGATCGGGTCGCGCGCGGCGAGGCCAAGCTCGGTGAGAAGACCGTCCAAATAGTCCCACCGGACCCGATCGGCGAGCTGGGCAGCGGGTTCGAGAAGATCGCGGCCGGTGCCGTCGAGCAGGTGACGGTTGGAAGGACGTGAGTGGATCGATCTCACCACGGCTCGGAGCACGCTGTGCCGCCGAAGTCGATCGCGCCGATGCGTTGGCCTTCGGGCCGTCGCAAGATTCTCAGGAGTCCCGGAACCATGGGTCGATGGATTGGAATTGCCTTGGCGGCCGTGCTGCCGGCAGCAACGCTGGCGGGATGCTCTACCGCGCCTGGAGCAGACGGCCAGAATCTCGGGAACATTGCAACATCGGCCCAACGGTCGGCGGATCGCTCGTATAATCCTTCGTTTGGGCTTTCGATCACCGATGCAAAGGCAATCCTGCGCGACATGCGCATGGATCCCAAGCCGCTGGAGCGTCCGGTCATCGTGGCGGGAGGGATCTTCGATCCGGGCATCATCGCCCAGGGAATCGCCAGCAAGCTTCGCAGGCTGACGACCGACGGGGATCGGATCATCAGCGTCTCCTTCACCGGTTTCAGCGCCGACACGTTCGACGAATGTCGTGATCGCCTGATCGAGGCAATCGAACGGCGCTTCCCGAGCGACAATCCGGCGGAGACGGTCGAGGTTGATGTGATTGGGTTCTCAATGGGTGGATTGGTGGCCCGTCATGCCGCCCGCCCGCGCGAGGTTGCCGGCAAGCGGCTCAATGCTCGCCGCCTGTTCACGATCAGCACACCGCATCGCGGGGCCCGGCAGGCGGGACTGCCCACTTGGGATCAACGCACAATCGACATGCGGGCCGACTCGGCATTCCTGGGGGGTCTCGACACCGATCTGCCCGGGGCTGAGTATGAGCTCTATCCCTACGTGCGGCTGGGTGACATGATTGTGGGCCAAGAGAATGCCGCTCCGGTGGGCCAAACACCGTGGTGGGTGCCCAACGCCCCGTTTGCGTTCGCCCATCTGTGGGCGGGAAGCGACCGGCGCATACTCGCTGATATCGCCCGTCGCCTACGGGGCGAGGCGCCGTTTGCGACCCACCCGCCCGCAGCGCTTCCCGTCGATGCCGCCCCAGTCAGGCAGACGCAGGAACTTCATCATTCCTTGCCATCGTGTGGGTCTGATAGGCATCTCGAGACGTACAGGGGCGCAGACGGGCTATGATGATCGGGCAGCCGCCTGCACACACTTGAGACGAGGCTCAGCGCCAGGAGCATCTGATGAACAGGCGATGTGGTGCGAACCGAGGATTCACGATCGTCGAGATACTGGTGGTGATCAGCATCATCGCCGTGTTATTGGGTCTGCTGCTTCCTGCCCTCTCGGGTGTAAAGAAACGCAGCCGAAAGGTGCAGGAAATCAACGCCATTCGGCAGGTGGGCATCGCCTGGAACCTGTATGCCAATGCCAACAATGAGGCAGCGATTCCGGGCTATCTCGACACGGCGGTACAGGATCATTGGAAGGTAGGGTATGAGTATCCGAACGGGGCGACGATCCCCCCCGCCCCCGGGTTCGGCGCCCTCGATGCCAACATCGCCGGCCCGTGGACGTGGCGCCTGCTGCCCAACATGGACTACAACCACGAGATGGTGCACGGGTATCGTGACGAACCCGACTGGGATCTCCTTCAGATGGCGGGCGAGGGCAGGGAGATCGCCGACGAGCCCGGCTTTGGCTACAACGCCTACTACGTCGGCGGGTGGTGGGAGATGGTGAACATCAGCGGCACCGACATCCCCCGCTACCGCTTTTATGACGCAACGATTCCATCACTCGGAGCACCCGGAGGATCCGCGCACCGAGTCTCGGTCGTTGTACGCTCGGTCGCCCAGATTAGGCGGTCGTCTGAGTTGGTGATCTTTTGCTCATCGGCGGAGCTGCCGCCCATGACCGCCCTCCAGTACCACAAGCTTGAGGATAACGTGCCCGGCTCGTATTTGGTGGCCCCGCCGTTCCTGGCCGAAGAGCTTCAGTGGATGACCGCCGGTACCGGCTCCGGTTTCGGCCCAGGGCCCGGCCCCGCGCCCGGCGCAGGCGGCGTCATCCCGGTGCCGGGCTCTGGGGATCCCTCGACCTTGGAGGTGGCCGTGAACACGTCGGCGCCGATCGGTCGATATACTGGCAACGTCGCAGTTCTCTACGCGGACGGCCACAGCGACTCACAGGCGCCCGGCACACTGGCCGATCAGCGCAAATGGATCAATATTGCCGACGTTTGGAACTTTCAACACTTGCCCTAAGGATTCGGGGCGAAGGCGCGTCGGAAGCAGCTCTTGTTCTTCCCCTATTGATCGGGGCGCGCCGGTACTTGCGGCACAAGGTGTTTCAGCTGCTGCCTGACCATTCGCCGGATGCTTTGCAACTGGTCGGCGGGGATCGATGATTTCGCCAGATCGACCTCAATAGCTGTCAGCCACTGTACACCGCCGGGCGAATACCCCAATTGTTCGGCCAGGCGCTCGGCCATGTCGGGCATGTGGCCGGCGCCGTACAGGACCGCGATCGAATCCACCTCGGGCTCGCGCTGTAGGATCGCTTTGAGCTGGTCCAGCACGACCTGATTGCGCTGATGGACGATGACCTCCTTGAATCCGCAGCCGAGTTGGTCCAAGCTGTGCTTGAACACCGTCTCATCACCCAGCAGTTCGATGAGCACAACTTTCAATGCATCGGAAATGGCGCCTTCGAAGAAAACATCGGCGGCCTGAATCAATCGAAGGAAAAGGACCGCGAGCCTGCCCGGCAATGAGGTTCCGGACAAACTGCCGCTGATGGGAGCAAAGTCAACGCCCTGTTCTCGCATCGCCTGCTCCAACTGATTCATCGCCATGTCGCTGGATCGGAAACTCGCCCGGTCGTAGTCCAAGGCCTCAAGCTGAAACTCGAGCCCCAATGCCTTGGCGAGCTCAGCTTGAAGGTTGTCGTCCGCTCGGCCAAGCGCCGCAGGGTGTATCGAATCCGCCCCGCCAAGGTGCAGGTCGGCATTGATGCCGTTCCCATCCGGCCGGCCATCGGCTCCCAAGCTGACCAGGTCAAAATCCTGCCCATCATCTTCGACCCGATATGACACCTTCGCACCCCAGGCGTCCACCTGGGCGGTCATCAGCCATTCCTCCATGCGCGGATCGTGCTCGGCCGCGAAGCGAATCAGCTCGTCGACATCGTGGGGATACAGCTGTCGAGCCGCGTGGTGGGCCACAGCGACACCGGCGATGAATTGCATGGCTGCCTTAGTGCTCTGGATGCGTTGCTGGTCGTCGGCGCCGCCCGCTCCGCCGGCGCCCGGCGGCTTGACCGATTCATACAATACGACCTCATGCTGATCCAGCAATTCCTGCACCGCAGCGTACAACTGCTTCTCCCCGATATGGGCCATAGCAATCAGGGCGATGGTCGGCCCCCTGACTGATTCGGGATCCCCCGGCGCGAAGGTCCGGGCCGCAACCTGTAGCGCGACGGTTCTGCCCGGATCCTCGACGACACGCATGTAGCGATCGCTCCGGCTGCCCCTGTCCTGGGCATCGGAATCCGCAGGTTTGATGAACCCCAAGCCAGCGGCCAACGTGGCGGCGCCGAGACACCCCAAGAGAACTCTCGATAATCGAACCCCGCATTCACTCATCCCGGGTTTCCTCATTGCACGCGTGATCCTATCCGGGCCCACTGGATGCGGAAGAATGCTGCGAGGCTGTCGGGCCCATCGTCGCTCCCGCCGCAGGCGAAACCTGCGCGCCCACTCCGATTCCGGCGGGGCGCTCGTGCTGAGCAGGCGCTGCATCTCCTTGTTGGGCGGCGGCGATGATTGATTCCACTCTTCCCAACGCCCGCTCCACCTGGGCTCGAAAAATCATGTACGGGAACAACGTGAACAGCGCAATAGCCAATCCCATGGCCGTGGTCAGCAGGGCCTCGGCAATGCCCACGGACACCGCTCTGGGATCGGTGAGCGTCTGCTGCTCGCCCAACAGGTTGAACGACTGGATGATGCCGAGCACCGTCCCAAGGATGCCCAGCAGCGGAGCTGCGGTGATGATCGTGGACAGGGAAACCATGAATCGATCAAGTTTCGGCCGCTGCGTTTGAACGGCCTCAATGGCGACGGCCTCGGTCACCCCGTGCTCAAGCATTCGTCTGGCCACCAGGCCGTAGGGTGAGCGATCTGCCGCGAGCAGCTTCGTCGCTCGCGGACGGTCGCCGGCGCGGAGCGCCTCGTTCAGTCGCTCAAGCCTGTGCAGACGCCGCGGTCGATGAATCGTCACCCAAAACCAGGTTCGCTCCAGGATCAGCGTGAGGCTGATGATGCTCAGGACCAGCAACGGGAGCATCACAATCCCCCCGCGCTCGATCAAAATGGCCAGGTCGCCACGAAATGCGGACATGCGCGCCATCATACGCGACCCTACCCAAGGGCACGGTCACCCCACGCACAGCAATCGCTTTCGCCGCTACAATCCGGCCATGACCCCCACGGCGATCGAACCGCACTGCGAGCCGACCCAGCTATCAGCGATTGTCAGTGAGATCGAGACCGATCTTGCCCGCCGGATTGACGCCTTGGATATCCCGGACGCGTTACGCGCGGCTATTCGGTACGCAGTGCTAGGTGGCGGTAAGCGGCTTCGACCGATCCTGACGCTGCTAGCATGCGAGGCGGTCGGCGGCCGTCGGGATGACGCCCGGGCCGCAGCCGCGGCGCTGGAGCTGGTGCATACGTTCAGCCTCGTCCACGATGATCTGCCGGCCATGGATAACGATGAGCTTCGTCGAGGCCGCCCGACGCTGCATGTCCATTGTGGCGAGGCGCTGGCTATTCTCGCCGGCGATGCGATGCTCTCGATTGCCTTTGAATGGATCTCCGAGGCGAGCATACCCGATGGGCGAAAGAGCCAATTGAACCGCGAACTGTCCGCAGCCTGCACCCGCATGATCGCCGGACAAGTGTACGATACGATCGGCGGCTTCCCACCGGGGCACACCGGCCGGCAGCGGCTGCACCTGATTCATCGCAACAAGACCGCGGCCTTGCTGCGGGTCGCCTGCCGGATCGGAGCCATCTGCGGCAACGCCACGCCCCAAATCCAACACGCGCTTAGCGACTTCGGCCAGGCAGTGGGGATGATGTTCCAGATCGTGGATGATCTGTTGGATATCACCCAATCGGCCGAACACACCGGCAAGGCGACGGGTAAGGACGAGCGAGCCGGCAAACTCACCTTCCCCGCGGTCCACGGCACCGAGGAATCGCAACACGAGGTCCACCGACTCCGGCTCGAAGCGCATCATGCCCTGGAACCCCTGGGCGAAGCAGCGCAACCATTGCTGGAACTGTGCGACTACATGGCCGTTCGCACCAGGTAACGCTACCGTATTGTCATCGACCGCTCTCCACTGACGATGTCACAGCTCAGCCCAACTCCGAAGCCGGACCGATGACGCTACAGCGCGATGCGCCGACTAACTCTGTTCCTGGGAGCCGCCTGACATGGAACTGAAGATCCTTCCCGGCATCACCAGCCCCGCGGACGTCAAGGCGTTGTCGGTCAAGCAGCTTCCTCAGCTTGCCTGTGAGATCCGCACCGCCATCTGCGAGCAGATCATGAAGACCGGCGGCCATTTTGCGCCGAACCTCGGCGTGGTGGAGCTGACGATTGCGCTGCATTATGTGTTCGACTTCAGTCACGATCGGCTGCTCTTTGACGTCGGCCACCAATGTTACCCGCACAAGCTGCTGACGGGTCGGTTCCACATGCTGCCACAGCTTCGTCAGACCGGCGGCATGGCGGGGTTCCCTGATCCGCGCGAGTCGGATTATGACTTGTTCTCCGTCGGACACGCGGGGACTGCCATCTCCACGGCCGTCGGTATGGCCCGCGGTGACCTGCTTCGCGGCGAAGCGATGGATCCCCAAACCAACCCCACAGGCAGGCGCGTCGTCGCTCTGGTTGGTGACGCGTCAATCGTCAACGGCGTCGCCATGGAGGGAATGAACAACGCCGGCACACTGCGGCGGCAGTTCCTGGTTGTGTTCAACGACAACGGCATGTCGATCGCCAAGCCCCAGGGAGCGCTGGCCGGGTACTTCGATCGCATCCGCATCAACCCCGCCTACCGGAAAGTGAAACGGGCGGCCAAGGACGTCGTGGCGCACCTGCCCGGCGGGTCACTCATTGGAGAGATGTATCACCGGCTCGGCGAGATGGCCAAGGACGCGATCGCGGAGGACGCCTGGTTCGAGAAGTTCGGGCTGCTCACGGTGGGTCCGATCGACGGCCACGACCTGCCCAGCCTTGTGGACATGCTGCTGGAGGTGAAGGATTTCGACCGGCCGATGGTCCTGCACGTCCACACCGTCAAGGGCAAGGGCTACGACTTTGCAGAAGGCGATGCGACCACCTTCCACTCACCCAAGCCGTTTACGGTCCAGGGCTGCAAGGTCGAGCTGAAGACCGGCGGGCGCAGCTTCACCAGCGCCTTCGCGGACGCATTGATCGATCTCATGCAACGGGACGAGAAGATCGTCACCTGCACCGCGGCCATGCCGGACGGCACCGGGCTCAACAAAGTCATCCCGAAGTTCCCTGATCGCTCGTGGGACACCGGCATCTGTGAATCGCACGCGATGGACATGATGGCTGGGCTGGCCAAGACCGGGTTCAAGCCGTTCTATGCCGTCTACTCCACGTTCCTGCAACGAGCCTTCGACCAGGCCTTCCAGGAGGTCGCCCTGCACTATTTGCCGGTTCGCCTGTGCCTGGATCGAGCGGGGCTCGTCGGCGGCGACGGCGCGGTGATGCACGGCTTCTGTGATATCAGCACGCTGCGCGTGTTCCCCAAGACGGTGCTCATGGCCGCCATGGATGAATCAAGCCTCCGCGCCGCTTTGGAGTACATGCGAACCTACGAGGGCGGCATCAGCGCCGTCCGCTATCCCCGCGATAACGTCAGCGATATGTTCGCCGCCCCCGGAATTGATTGCCCACCGTTCGAACTCGGCAAGGCCAGAACGCTTGTCGAGCACGATGAGCCGGACCTGGCGATCCTCGGCTACGGCGTCATGGCGATCAACGCCATGCAGGCGGTGGAGCTCCTCAACGGCCACGGCGAATACAAGATCAGCGTCTACGATCCCCGCTTCGCCAAACCCGTCGATATCGACCTGCTGCGATCACTGATCGAACGCGGCGTTCCGATCATCACCGTCGAAGATCACGGGATCGAAGGCGGCTTCGGCTCATGCGTGCTCGACGCCTGCAACGAACATCGCCTGGACACGCGGCAAATCACGCGCCTGGCGATCCCCGACCGGTGGATCTACCACGGGGCCCGCGGCGACCAGCTCGAAGAAGCCGGCCTGGACCCGGCGTCCATCGCCCGAAACGTGCGCGAACTGCTGGACCGCCGACGCACCGCGCCGCTTGTCGAAACGATTCGGACGCGACCCAAACCGACCAAGGCACGGGTATCCTCCCCCTAGGATTCACCCAAGCCACACCCACGCGAAGCCGCTAGCGGCTTTGCGCTTGTACTAAGGTGCGCATAGCAGACCTTCGTCGCCTAGAGCATCAAGCGCTCGGCTTCGGCGCGCAGGGCGTCGATACAGGCTTGGAGATGCTCGGTCGCATCGACGCCCAGTTCGGTGATCCCGGTGTTGATATCGTCGCGCGAGACGCCGGCTGCGAAGGCTTTGTCCTTCAGTTTCTTCTTCACTGATTTCGGCTGCAGATCGGCGATGCCGTTGGGGCGAACCTTGCAGCAGGCGACGATGAACCCGGCCAGCTCATCCACGGCGAACAGACACCTGGCCATCATCGTCTCGCGCGGCACGCCTGAGTACTCCGCGTGGCCGAGAATCGCGTTGATGATCTCCTCGTCAACTTCGCCGCGCTGCCGCAGATGCTCCACGCCCCTAAAGGGATGCTCCTCTTTGGTCGGATGCCTTTCGTAATCCATGTCGTGCAGCAGGCCGGCGATGATCCAGCGGTCGCGCTGGGCTCGTTCGTACTTATCAGCATAAGCGCCCATGCAGGCGGCTACGCACTCCATGTGATGGCGCAAGGCGTCACGCTGCGTCCATTCGTGCATCAGTTGGCGAGCTTCGTCAATGGTCATGGCCGGATGGTAGCAGCAGACTTCATGCCGGGCTGGGAATCCGGTCACCGCCGGCTATGATGTTGGGCGAAACTCGATGAGGTCATCACGTTGGAACTCCCACTTCTGCAACGTCGTGAAGTCGAGGCCCGCATTCTCGCGCCGGTCATCGAGGCGCTGGCGGCGAAGTTTGGCCGCGATGAAGTGCTCGCCCTATTGAGCGAAACGATCAGGCAGATCGCCCGCGAGCATGGTGCTGAAATCGCGCAGTCCATGGGCAGCAACACGATGGCGGACATGGCGACGGTTCTCGACTTCTGGCAGCAGGACGGCGCACTCGAGGCGACGGTGAATCGTCACGACGATGAGCACTTCGACTTCGATGTCACCCGCTGCAAGTTTGCGGAGCTGTATGAGCGGCTCGGCATCCGCGAGCTGGGGCCGATCCTCAGCTGCAATCGCGACTTCTGTTTCATCGAGGGCTTCAACCCGAAGATCAAGCTGCAGCGCACCCAGACGATCATGAAAGGCGCCTCGCATTGCGATTTCCGGTTCTCCAGCGGGACCGAAGCGGCACCTTCGGGGAGCACCTAGCGGGGCAACTGCAGATGACCGCGGGGCTGGAAACTGATGTGAATCTGACCCGGACCTTCGACCCGGACCTTCCTCGTCCGCCTTCGGCGGACTCGTCAGGTCCGGCTTCTTTTCAGGTGTGGGGCTTCGAGGTTAGTGGTGGAGGTCCTTGACCGCCCCTTCGATGCGCCGATCGGCCGGCATCAGGAAGAGCACGATCGACTCAAACAGGCGCTGCGACAGACGGGCGAACGCCCGATAGTGCTTGTCAGTCTGATCGCGCAGCTGTTGGAGCGTGACGCCCGCTTCTTCGAGCGCCTGGGGCTCCTGGGCTGCCCAGGTCTCGATCGTTTCCGGATAGATTTCGGGGTGGTACTGCAACCCATAGGTGCGCAGATCGAGCGCCCAGGCTTGGATCGCACACCGCTTTGACCGCGCCAAGACCCGTGCTCCGGGCGGAACAACCGTTACCTGTTCGCGATGCCAATGCAACTGCATCGACTCCCAAGCGATGCCACTATAGAGGGTGTCCTCTCGCCCGACATCGGTGAGGCTGACCTCATGCCAGCCGAGTTCAATTCCTCCCGGGACACTCCCGACCTCACCGCCCAGCGCCTTCGCCAGGATCTGGCTGCCCAGACAGACGCCGACGATCGGCAGCGCCGCGTCATTTGCCGCTCGAAGATAGTCCATTTCCGGATCGAGCCACGGCTGATTGTCCGTGATCGAATGCGGCCCGCCGCAGGTCACAACGCCGTCCACATCATCGAGATCGACCGGCAGTTGGTCGCCTTCGTGCAGTGAGATCACACGGAGCTGATGGCCGTAATCACGTAATGCCGCGCCCAGTCGCAAGGCGCCGGTGGACGGACTGTGCTCGAGGATCACGATCGCCATCGGGCCGCAAGCGTATCGGCAAGGCGTCAATGCATCAAGGCGTCGAGTTTAGCCGCGAGCCGAAGGCGAGCACGTGTTTGTTCAGGAATCGTGTTGGATCATGATCGTGGCATCGTGCCCGTCGAGGTAGGCCTGGGTGAAGCTGACCCGGCTGCTCAGGGCGAGTGAGAAGTCCAGCCATCGCAGCGGGTCGAACCGCCTGGCCGGTGAGGGGTCCTGGCCGGCCCAGCGCGAGTGCGGTCGGCTGGAGAGGAAATTGAACAGGACACCCTGGGCTGCGGCCTCGAACGCCGATGCGACCAGCTTCCGCGCGGTGTCTTCATCCATCGTGTTGAGCGTGCCCGAGATGCAGACATAATCGGGCTCGGCGGCGCTGAGGGTCGAGGGGCAGGTGAGCACATCGTTGAGAACAAACTCACACCGCGGCAGCTTCCGCTGCCCGGCGGCGTCAATCATCTGCGGCATCGCATCAACGCCGATGTACTTTGAAAACGGCACCTCGCACTCCACCAGGCGCGCGGCGAAATCCCCCTGGCCGCAGCCGGCATCCAGAATCACACAATCCTCGAACCCTGCCAGGCCGATCATCACGTCGAACCGTAGCGTTTGCGCCTTGCGGCTGGTCCACAGCGTCGCCTCGAATCCGGGTCCGAACCGCTCGACCGCCTCGCGGTACGGTTCAAGGTACTTCTTCTCGGCGCGCCGCCCCATGGTCGGTAGTAGTGTAGCCAAGGGCGAGCCCAAGACTCCCGATACGCCGTGCTCGATGGGCTGCCGTGTCCACGCGTACTGCGAGATGCTAGGATTCGTAGCAACGGTGGCACCCAATCCACCGCAACCAGGTTGATCACAATTGCAAGGAAACACAAGCATGGACCAGTCTCATCCGCCCCAACCGCTCCCTCCGCCGGCCTCAGCTCCAATCTCCCCAGGTTCCTCAGCGCCTCAAGTCGTGCACGTCGTCAGCAAGCCCACCGGATTTGCACGGGCGATCGGGTTCATCATCGGCCTGTTCGTCTTCGCCGTCGTGTTCATGATCGGTGTGGCGTTTGGGGGCGCTGCCGTCTTCGCGAGTTCGATGTTTGACACCACCGTGGTTGGTGAGGTGTACCGCGACGGCGGGCGGAACACCGTGGCGATCATCCCCATCGAAGGCATCATCGACGCCCACCAGGCCGAATCCGTCCGGCTGACGATCGATCACGTCTTGGATGATTCGTCCATCAAGGCCGCGGTGCTGCGAGTCGATTCGCCCGGGGGTGGGATCGCTGCCTCGGATCAGATCTGGTATCAGGTCAAGCGCCTCCTCGAAATAGGCTTTTGCCTGCTCGCGATCGTTACTTTGTAGTGCAATCCGGCCAAGTTGGAGCAAAGGAGGGACTTCTAAGACTCTGCTCCACGCCGTCGGATTGAGAAGGTACTCTTTACGCCGCAACGCAAGGCAATACTCCCATGCCGCCGCAGCCTTTTCCCCGTCGGGCGTCTCGCCAAACTTTTCGGCCATCTGAAAATTCGTTGCATAACTCTCCGCGATCTCGTAGTCGTTGGGCTTCAACGCCCGCGCAATTCGGGATTCTCGCTGCATCTCCTCGAACAGTTCAGACGCCGTGTAGCCCGTAGCGGCAAGCGCAGCCTCGCGAGCGTTGCCGAGCAAGTACGCCAAGTTGAAGTGGTATTCGGCGACCTGCGGTTCATGTTCGATCGCCGACCGAAATGCGGCGAAGGCTTTTTCAAAGTTCTGATCGCGCATGTGCAGCAGGCCCAGTTCGTTCTGTTGCCCTGCCGTTGGGGGAGAGAACGCCACCGACCGCGGCGCATTCAGGTGAGAGGCCGCAACAATTGTCACCAGAACGCTCAAAACGACAAGACTTACACTTCGCAACATCGCTTTCTCCTCGCGATCGCCGGTTCTGCGCACGTTGCGCCGTCTAACAAGCGAAACCGTCATGCCAGAGAAGGTCGCGAGACATCTCTCTTCGCAAGGAAAGAAAACATAAGGCTTAAAGAGAAAAGCCCGTACAGGAAATGGCGAAGGGCTATGGTAACTACAGGTGCAAGAAACGCTAGGACAGATCCGTCCTGCACAAATGCGTACGAAAAACCCGCTGACTCTACTAAAAGTAGGAATAAGCCAACGGGCGAAGAAACCAGGTCTACTTTCCGCTATTCAGACAGAACCTCGGCGAGAGCCGCGGAAAATTTTTCGCCCTCGTTCACCACCGGCGTACCGCAACTGCGAATAGGACCGAGCGAGGATCCTTCCCACTTCGCCGAGCCGTCGAAGAGGAAATACGCATCCCAAGCCACGTCGCCGAGATGGGGGCAGGATTTCACATTCGCCGAAAACCATTTGCCGAGCTTTTGTTCGCCGTCCCAAAAGTGGACCGCCCGCGTATCGGTGATGTGATCCGGACTCCACCGGTCCCGGGCGTCACCGGGTAGCATGGGAAGCCACACCGTGTACACTTCCAGTTCTTCCTGCGGATGCCGGTCCAAGCCGTGTTTTTGGACCCACCGGGCCCCGTCGATACAGGTCGGT
>JADFIM010000238.1 GCA_022566725.1 Planctomycetota bacterium | reverse complement strand
CTCGAATCGAACGAAGCGCCGGCCGAGCCTCGGCCCCGGCAGCAGGTCGTGACGACGCGACCACCCGTATCGATTCCACCTCGATCGGTTGGCCCTGCGGCAGGTGGCCGTACATCGCCCGATATCGCTCTTGGAACGCCTGTTGCAGATCGTGGGAGGCCGCCATATCGACGGCGATCGTGGTCTCCTGGCCGAGCAGCCGAAGGTTCACGATACGCCGGCGGACGACAATCTGATCGGGCGGTACGCCCTGGGCGGCGATCCGGGTCGTGGCCTGCTGAGCCAGCTCATCAAACCAATCGGCCAGACGTGAGCGGACCTGTTCCAGAAGGCCCAGCACCTGCCGTTGAGCGATCCGCTCCACCACCGCCCGGCCGAGACCCATGGCGCTGAGTAATGAAGCGTCGGTGGGCATGACGATGGTGTCGATCCCCAAGCGCTCGGCCACGGCGCAGGCATGCTGGCCACCCGCGCCTCCGAAGGCGACCAACGCATAATCGCCCGGATCGTAACCGCGGCGCAGCGACACCTCGGCGATCGCATCGGCCATCCGTTCGTTGGCGATCTCCAGGAACCCTTCCAGCAGCGCGTCACGCTCCTGCGATCGGCCGGTTTGTTGCGCAATAGCGCGGCACAACTCGTCAAGCGCGTGCTGTGCGTCGGCACAGGAGATGGGGATCTCAAAGCGCTGCGGGTCGAGTCGTCCCAGCAGGAGGTTGACATCGGTCAAGGTGAGCGGACCGCCCGCGCCATAGCAAGCCGGGCCGGGCACCGCCGCGGCGCTGTGCGGTCCTACTTGCAGCCGGCCGTCTATGAACGTGCAGATCGATCCTCCACCGGCAGCGACGCTCTCGATGGCCAGAGCCGGCGCCACCAGCCGAACGTCAGCGACCCGGTGCTCGAATTGATACTCAAAGTCGCCGTCATACCTGGCGACATCGGTGCTGGTGCCGCCCATGTCGAAGCTAATCACGCGGCCGAAACCCGATCGCCGCCCCGCTGCGGCGGCACCGGCCACCCCGCCCGCCGGCCCGCTGAGCAGGCTGTCCTTGGCGTGATAGTCATCGGCCCCGACCAGTCCGCCGGCACTCGTCAGGACCTGCAATCGGCTGCCGGCGACCGATTCGCCGATTCGCCGAAGATAGGCCTTGATGACGGGTCCCAGATAGGCATCCACCACGGCCGTCTGGGCTCTGGGCAGCAGCTTGATCAGTGGGGCCAGGTCCGATGAGCAGCAGACGTGCTCGAAGCCGATGGCGCCGAGCATCTCGGCTAGTCGGTGCTCATGGTCGGGATTTCGATAGCTGTTCATCAACGCCACCGCCGCGGCGCGGATGCCTTCGCCCAGCAGCTTCTGAGCACGCTCGGCAATGCGATCCAGCCGAAGGGGCGCGATGACCGAACCGTTGGCGTCGAGACGCTCATCAACCTCGACAACCGCCTCGTACAACGGCAGCGGCTTGCGTATGCACAGTGCAAACAGGTCCGGCCGCTGTTGATCGCCGATGAGCAGCAGATCGCCGAACCCCTGAGTGATGAACAACGCGACCGGCGCTCCGCGGCGCTGCAGCAATGCATTGGTGCCCCGGGTCGTCGCCAACCGCATCTCGATCGGGGGTAGCGCCGCGACGGTTGCAGCGCCGGTCACCATTCGTGCCGCCAGGACCGGGGCTTCCTCGGTGCAGCGCACCTCAAAGGCCGAGCCGACTGAAGCGCCCTGCGGCAATTGCCCGGCGAGTTCGATCACCGATGACGCTGCGTCATACCGGGCGACAGGAACACCTTCATCATCGCCCTGGAGCAGATGGAACCGAAAGCCGCGAATGAAGTCATCCGGCACGGTCCACTTCTGGTCGGCAACAATCAGGCGGTCATCGATCCGTTTGCGCAGCCGTCCGCGCAGTGCGGCGCTACTGAGGATCTTGGCCTGATGCATCACCCCGTCCGGATCGCGGGCCAGACAATCGGTGAATGTCCCCCCGGTGTCGATCCAGATGTGCCAGGGACTGGACGATGACTCGCGGCGCACGGTGTTGTCTCGGCCTGGGGCCCAACGACCGGTCGTCAGACCTTACACGGCCTGTATCCGGGATTATGGATTATGCCCGCAAGCCAAGGGTGAAGTGCGAAGAGGGCGGGTGCTAATGTGTTACGCTGAGATCGCGGGGCGGGCGAGCCAGCGGTAGACGGTGGAGCGGTGGACGCCCAAGGCGGAGGCGGTACGGGCGATACTCCCGCCGCAGGCCGCTAACGCCTCCGTCACGGTCTCCAGCCTCGCTTCCTGAAGCGATCGCGGCCGGACGATGCTCGAAGCCTGCGATTCGGCGGGTAGGGCGAATCGGCGCAGGTCCCCGATTGTAATCTGACGGTCGTCGCACAACACGTGCAACCGCTCCATCACGGTGCGGAGCTCCCGCACGTTGCCCGGCCAGTGATACGAATGCAGCAGCCGCCAGCACCGCTGATCAAATTCCAGCATCGGCTGGTGGTACAGATCAGCGAACTCCGCGTTGAACTCATCAACGAGGGCGCGGATCTCTTGGGGGCATTGGCGTAGCGGCTCCAGCTCGAGCCGGATGATGTCCAGCCGGAAGTACAAGTCCTCGCGGAAGGTGCCGCGAAGCACCGCTTCACGAAGATCGTCGATGGCCGCGGCGATGATCCGGACGTTGACCTGCACTGGGTGAGAGTAGCCGACCGGCTGGGCTTCACGTTCTTCCAGCAGGCGCAGCAGGCGGGTCTGAGCGGTCAACGGAAGCTCGCCGATCTCGTCGAGAAGCAAAGTGCCGCCCTCGGCAGCTCGCACCAGCCCCAGATGAGGCTTGTCCGCTCCGCTGAACGCACCGCGCGCATGCCCGAACAACTGGCTGTCAATCAAGGTCTCCGGGATGGCCCCGCAGTTGACGGGGATGAACGGGCCGGCGCTACGGGTGCTGTGGGCGTGAATCCATTCGGCCAACACACCCTTGCCGACCCCGGTCTCGCCGAAGAGGAGCAGCGGACAATCGACGCTCGCAGCCCGATCCGCAACATGGCGCAACAACCCCGCGGGACCATGAAGGACCCTGCCAGCGCCGGCGGTCGCGCGTTCGCATGCAATGCCCAGAGCAGAAGGCGTCGCCCTCCTCATCGAGTCTCCTCCAGCAAGAGCGACCGCCGTGCGAGCAGCACTGGCTCGCAACGACGACGCACCCTAAGTTGGAGGATCAGTCGGCCATACACCCCTCTGTGTGCCGCGTCCGTTCGGCCGGCGTGCAGCGTGTCAGCTGCAGCCCACCGCGGTCCGGGCTTCGTCCGCCGCAACTGGAACACCAGCCACGATCAGCCGCAGCCCATCAACCCATCCATTGGCGCCCACAGAGGAGCAGGGACTCTCTCTCAACCCCCGATCGGCATTCCAGCAGAATACCAAGCCCAGGGGCATGAATACTGTACGCCCAAATCCACCAAATGCAAGGCCGAATTGCCCGATCTGTGCGGGCAATCAGCCTGTACCCCCCATTTCCCGGGTGTCAGAGCCGTGGCGTGGCGCCGCGGACTGCCCCGACACGGACCGGCTCACCCGGAGGTAGATCAGACCGCTCACGGCGAGCCGGGTTGTGTCAACCCGGTGGACGACCGCAGACCCGATGCACTCGCCGCCAACGCACACAAGAAAGCCCAGGGAATCCTTTCCCTGGGCCTTTGCCTCACAGCCAGCCGGGTCCGCCTTCGGCGGATCAACCCGGTCGACGACCGCATACCCGATGCGCTCGCGATCTCTTTCCCTATGGTTGCGCCTCCAGAAGCGCCAGCAGCACACACGCGCACACGAAGGCTTCGGAGTCGCTTGCGGCGATCAGCCAGTCCTG